>JAFPUX010000345.1 GCA_017413145.1 Kiritimatiellia bacterium
CGCGCAGCGGGAGGAGCTTCGCGGTCCAGGCCGGCGCGGACGCGGCGCGGACGCGCGCGGCGGCGTCCGCGAGGCGGGCGAGGAGCGCGGCGTCCGGCTCGCCCTTCACGCCCAGGAAGCGGGCGGCGTCGCGGCCCGTGAACTCCATCGCGCTACCCGGCGGCGAGGATTTCCGAGAGGTTGCGGAGGATCGCCTCCGCGACCTGCGGCTTGTTCATCGTGTAGACGTGGACCGCGCGGACGCCGTTGGCGATCAGGTCCACGATCTGGTCGGTCGCGTAGGCGACGCCGGCCTGCTCCATCGCGGCGGGCCTGTCGCCGAACTTGTCGACGAGCGCCGTGAAGCGCCGCGGCATGAACGAGCCCGAGAGCTTCTGGGCGCGGGCGACCTGGTTGCCGTTGGTGATGGGCATGATGCCCGCGACGACGGGGACGGAGATCCCCGCCTCGCGCACCTTCCAGAGGAAGCGGTAGAAGAGCGCGTTGTCGAAGAACATCTGGGTGGTGAGGAAGTCGCAGCCGGCGTCGACCTTCTCCTTGAGGCGGCGGACGTCCTCGTCCGTGTGCGGGCTTTCCGGGTGGCATTCCGGGTAGCAGGCGCCGCCGACGCAGAAGGACGGGTCCGCGGCGCGGATCGCGCGGACGAGGTCCGAGGCGTGGGCGAAGAAGCCGGGCGCGGGCGCGGCGGCGCCTTCCGGCAGGTCGCCGCGGAGGGCGAGGACGTTCTCGACGCCGAGCGAGCGCAGGAGCGCGAGACGCGCGGAAAGTTGCGCGGGGTCGGTCCCGACGCAGGTCTGGTGCGCGAGCGCGGTGACGCCGCGCGCCTCGATCGACCCCGCCACGTCGGCCGTGTGCGCGTCGCGTCCGCCGCCGGCGCCGAACGTGACGCTCATGAAGCTCGGCTTCGCGGCGCAGAGCCGCTCGACCACCTCGCGCATCCGCGCGAAGCCCTCGTCCTTCTTCGGCGGAAAGACCTCGAGCGAGACCGACACGCGGCCGCTTGCCAGGATGTCCTTGATTTTCATGGGGCCCATTCTAGCAGAATCCGCGGCTCCGCCGCAACCGAAACGCGCGTGACATCGCGCGCGAGGTCTGTTAGAATCCGCGGCATTTCGAACGCGCACCGCCCCTTCGACCATAAGACCATCCGACCATTCGACCACAAGACCATCCATGAACCCTCCCTCCGAAATCTACAACCTCCAGCTGGCGGCGGCCGTCAAGAAGGCGTCGCTGCCCCTCGGCAAGATGCTCGCGCTCGGCTTCCTCGCCGGCGCGTGCATCGCGTTCGGCGCGGCCACGAGCAACATGGCCGCGCACGGCGTCGCGAACTTCGGCCTCGCGCGCCTCGTCGCGGGCTCCGTGTTCCCCGTCGGCCTGATCCTGATCGTCCTCGTCGGCGCCGAGCTCTTCACGGGCAACAACCTGATGGAGATGGCGTGGGCGGAGAAGAAAATCACGACGGGCGGCTTCGCGCGGAACCTCGTCTGGGTCTGGCTCTCGAACCTCGCCGGCTCGGTCGCCGTCGCCGCGTGCGTCTGGGGCAGCGCCGAATGGGGGGCGGGCGGCCACGCGCTCGGCGCCTACACGATCAAGGTCGCGGCGGGCAAGGCCGCGCTCGCGCCCGGGGCGGCGTTCTGCTCCGGCATCCTCTGCAACGTGCTCGTGTGCCTCGCGATCCTCGCGGCGGCGTCCTCGAAGCAGACGATCGGCAAGATCCTCGCGATCTGGTTCCCGATCATGGCGTTCGTGCTCGGAGGCTTCGAGCACTCCGTCGCCAACATGTACTACCTGCCCGCGGGCCTGATGGCGCTCGCGTCCCCGGACTGCGCCGCGAAGGCCGCGGAGCTCGGGATCGCGACGGACGCCCTCACGTTCTGGCACGCAGCGCGCAACCTGCTCTTCGTCACGCTCGGCAACATGGCCGGCGGCATGGTCTTCACGGCGGCCCTGTGGGGCAGCGCCCAGCGTCCCTCCAAGTAGCCCGCCATGCTCTACCACCTGCAGTTCCTCGCGAAGGCGTGGGGCCCCTTCCGCCTCTTCTCCTCGCACACGTTCCTCGCCAGCTTCGGCGCCGCGCTCGCGGCGCTCCTGGTGGTCTTCCTCCTGCCCCGCCTCTGGGACAAGCTCCCCCGCGACCGCGGCAAGGCGCTCGTGAAGGGCGGCGCGGCGTCCGCCGGCAAGCCGACCGGCGCGGGGATGATCCTGCTGCTGCTGGTGCTGCCGGTGCTCGTCCTGGTGCTGCCGCTCGGCGACCGCGCGGGCGATCCCGACCTGCGCCAGTGGGGCGTCGTGGTCTGCCTCTTCGCCGCGATGGCGACGGGCTACTTCGACGACCGCGCCGACCGCCCGTGGAGCCGCACGAAGAAGGGTCTGCTCGACCTGGCGGTCTCCGTCGCGGCCGCGCTCTGCCTTTCCGGCTTCTCCGACGTCCAGGTCTGGCTCCCGCTCGACACCGTGCTGCGCGCGGCGCCCGCCGACCCGGAACTCGCCGCCGCCGGCTACCAACCGCTCTCCGTCCCGTGGTGGGGACACGCTCTCTACGCGGTCCCGATCCTCTGGATCACGATGAACGCGACGAACTGCACCGACGGCGTGGACGGCCTCGCGGGCTCGCTTTCGCTCGTCGCGCTCTTCAGCCTGGCCGCGTTCCTCTACGGCGTGATCGGCCACGAGGAGGCGGCCCGCTACCTGCTCGTCCCGCACGACCCCTCCGGCGCGCGCTGGGCGATCCTGTGCTGCGTCGTGGGCGGCGGCGTGGCGGGGTACCTCTGGCACAACGCCGCGCCGAGCCGCGTGCTGATGGGCGACGCCGGTTCGCGCGCGCTCGGCCTGCTGATCGGCGTCGCGGTCCTCGCGACCGGCAACCCGTTCGTCGGTCTCGCGATCGCGCCCGTCATCCTCGCCAACGGCGCGACCGGCCTGCTCAAGATCCTGCTCCTCAAGGGCCTCGCCAAGCTCGGCGTGGACACCGGCTCGCCGGACGACGCCACGCGCGGCCACTGGCTCGCGCGCAAGCTCCGCAGCGTCCGCTTCCCGCTCCACGACCACTGCCGCACGAACCTCGGCTGGTCCAACGAGCAGGTGCTCGTGCGATTCGTCCTGGTCCAGGCCGCGCTCATGCCCGCGCTGTTCCTGCTGCTCGTCAAGATCCGCTAGCGAAATGCCCGCCGCCGCGACGTTCTCCTTCCCGCTCGCGCCGGAGCAGCGCGCCGCGCTGCTCGAGGTCCTCCGCGGCGGCGCATTCCGCGACGCGCCCGTCCCGGCCTACGCGGTCGCCGCGGGCGAATCGCCGTCGTGGCGTTGCAACGTCGTGCTCTACGCCTCCGGCAAGTGCGTCGTGCAGGGCAAGGGCGCGCGGGAGTTCGTCGAGAACGTCATGGAGCCGACCGTCCTGCGGCGGCTCGTCCTCGTGGACGCCGCGGGCGCGCCCTCCCCCGCCCCGGCCGCGCGCTCCGCCGCCGAGGCCGGCGCGCCCGCGCTCACGGCCGAATCGCTCTCGCCGCACGTCGGCGTGGACGAAAGCGGCAAGGGCGACTTCCTCGGCCCGCTCGTCGTGGCCGCCGCCTATTCGGACGCGGACCTCGCGCCGAAGCTCGTCGCGCTCGGCGTGCGCGACTCCAAGGCGGTCACGAGCGACCGCAAGGCGTGCGAAATCGCCGCGAAGATCCGAGCGCTGCTCGGCCCCGCGCGCTACAGCGTGCTCCGGATGGGCTGCCGCGCCTACAACCGCCTCCACGCGAAGATGCGCAACGTGAACCGCATCCTCTCGTGGGCGCACGCCCGTTGCATCGAGAACGTGCTGGAGCGCGTCCCCGACTGCCCGATGGCGATTTCCGACCAGTTCGGCCGCGCGGACTCCGTGAAGAACGCGCTGCTCGAGCGCGGGCGCCGGATCGAGTTCCGCTCGCGGCCGCGCGCCGAGAGCGACGTCGCGGTCGCCGCCGCGTCGCTCCTCGCGCGCGAGGCGTTCTTGCAGGCGCTCGCGGAGCTGTCGACGCGCTTCGCGCTGCCCTTCCCGAAGGGCGCCGCGCCGCACGTGCGGACGGCCGCGGAGGAGATCGTCCGCAAGCACGGCGTCGCCGCGCTGCCGGACTGCTGCAAGTGCCACTTCAAGACGCTGGACGAAGTCCTCGCCGCGACCGGCCACGCCCGTGCGGAGCTGCCCGCGCCGTAGCGAGCGGAAACGAAAAGCCCGCGGCCTTCCGGTCGCGGGCGAAGCTGGCACCCCCACGGGGAATCGAACCCCGATTACCAGGATGAGAACCTGGCGTCCTAACCATTAGACGATAGGGGCGCGCGGTGTGTCGCGGACGGCGCGGAAAGCTACCACAAGGGCCCTTTCCGCGTCAAGCGGTATTTTGCGGCGGCCGCTCTCCGGGGGAATCGAGATAGACGCGGACGACGTCGTCCGCCGGCCCGTCGGCGGCGATCCGGCCGCGGTCGAAGAGGAGGCAGCGAGAACAGATCCGGCGGACGTTGTCCATCGAATGCGAGACGAAGAGGATCGTGCGCCCGGACGCGGCGATCTCCTTCATGCGGTCGAGGCACTTGGTCTGGAAGGGCGCGTCGCCGACGGCGAGGACCTCGTCGAGCAGCAGGACGTCCGTGTCGAGCGAAGCCGCGATCGAAAAGGCGAGCTTCACGTACATGCCCGAGGAGTAGCGCTTCACCGGCGTGTCGAGGAATCCGCCGATTTCCGAGAACTCGACGATCTCGTCGAATTTGGCGTCGATTTCCTTCTTCGACATCCCGAGGATCGAACCGTTCAAGTAGACGTTCTCGCGGCCCGTGAGCTCCGGATGGAAGCCGGTTCCCACTTCGAGCATGGAGCCGACGCGCCCGCGGATCAGCGCCACGCCCCGCGTCGGCGTCGTGATGCGCGCGAGAATCTTGAGCATCGTCGACTTGCCCGCGCCGTTGCGCCCGACCAGGCCCACCGTCTCGCCGCGGCGCACGTCGAAGGAAATGCCGTCGAGCGCGTCGAACAGGCCGGGCGCGGCCGTTTCGCGGTCCCCGATCCGGCCCATCGAGGCGCGCGGGTCGCGTCCGCGCAGCCGCAGGATCCGGTAGAGGAGCTCGTCGCGGAACGTGCCGCGGTCGATGACGCCGAGCCGGTACGTCTTTCCGACGCCGCGTACGCGGATCGCGAGGTCTTCGGGGAAATCGTCGTTCGCCACGTCCGCCTCCTAGATCGTGTCCACGAAATCCCGCTGCGCGCGGTTGAAGGCGCCGAGGCCGAGGACCAGCGCGACGGCGATCACGGCGCCGCTGCAGGCCAGCGCGCGCCACGTCACGGTCCCCCGCCCCATCAGCATGAAGCGCGCGGCCTCGGCCGCGACGCCGACCGGATTGAACTCGAGGACCTTCCGGAAGAACGGGTCCTTCACGCCGTCGAGGGGATAGATGATCGCGGAGGAGTACATCCAGGCCTGCATGATGAACGGCAGGGAAAAGCGCAGGTCGCGGTACTTCGTCGTGAGGGAGGCGACGAGCATCCCGAAGCCCAGCGCGGTCGCGGCGATCCACGCGACGAGCAGCGGCGCGGCGAGCAGCCACGGAGTCGGATGCAGGCGCAGCCCGGAAAACGAAACGTGCCAGGCGAAGAACAGGAAGAACACGAGCGTGTTCAGGCCCAGGTAGACGAGGTGCGACACGGCGTAGGAGACCGGCACGACCATCCGCGGGAAGTAGACCTTGGAGAACAGCGCCTTCGCGCTTTCGAACGACTGCGCGGCCCCCTCCATCACGCCGCGGAAGTAGTTCCAGACGAGCAGCCCGCCGATGTAGAACAGGAACCGCGGCATGCCGTTCGTCCCGATGCCGGCGACGCGGCCGAAAATCACGGAAAAGACGAGCGCCGTCAGGACGGGCTGGATCAGGAACCAGGCCGGGCCTAGGATCGTCTGCTTGTAGACGATCGACACGTCGCGCCGGGCGAGCAGCATCAGCAGCTCGCCGTGCGCGAAGAAGTCCCGCCAGGGGATGTCGAACCACCCCCGGCCGGGACGGATGCGCGTGATCGGCCGCTCGGACATGCGGGGCCGCCGCGCTACCGCGGCAGCGCGCACATCTGGCGGATGGACTCGAGGTCCGCCTCGCCCTGCGTGAGGCCCTTGCGCGCCGGCTTGATGCGCTGGGCGAGCGCGACGCAGACGTCGACCGCCTCCGAGCAGCCGCGGATGAAGCGGCGGCGGAGCTCTTCGGTCTTGTCCGGGCCGCCGTCGCAGCGGAGCATGTGGCAGTCGAATTCGACGACGCCCTTCCAGCCGCAGTCCGCGAGCGCGCGGAACATCCACACCGTCTCCTTGAGCCCCTCGGGGCCGACGAGCGGCGGGAAGTCGTCGTCGAACTGCCCCTTGACCTGCGAGCCGAAGTGCAGGAACTTGAGTTTCTTCACGCCGCAGAGGTAGGATACGGTCATCACGGAGTTGAGCAGCGTCATCCCCTCGTGCTGGAGCAGCTCGGGGTTCACGCCCCAGAAGTCGGGCTTCTTGAGGCGCGTCATGATGAAACCGACGGCGTGCCCCGCGGTCGGCAGGAACATCTGCGCGCGCGGCTCGTTCGGCTTGGGCTCGACGGTCGCGCCCTTGTAGTTCTTCAGTCCGGCCTTCGCGATGTAGTCCGTGACGTGGTTCAGCCCTTCGGCGAGCCAGTCGTAGACCTTCGCGAAATCGCACGCCGCGTAGCTTTCGAAGCCGTCGCGCGCGACCCAGTAGATGTAGTGCTTCGCGCCGAGGAACGCGCCGATGCGGAGCGTGCGCTCGACTTTCTTCGCGGCGAGCGCGCGGATCTTCGGATCGGGGTTCGTGAGGCCGCCCGCGCGGAAGAGCGGGTTGCCGTGCAGCGAACACGTGGCGGCGTTGACCTTCACGCCCGCCTTGCGCAGGATCGAGCGGATCTCGCACAGCGTCTTGTACGTCTCGGACTTCGGGTCGAGATCGTCCTCGGGGTGCGCGGGATCCCACTTGACGAGGTCGTCGTCGTGGAAGCTCGTGGCTTCGATGAGGCCCTCGCCCTTGGCCCAGGCGAGGGTTTTCGCGACCTCGACGGAGGAGGGCTTCCCCTGGACGGGGCCGCCGAAGGGGTCGGAGAGCGGGTTCGCGACGCACCAGAAGGGCATCGAACGGTCGGTGACGCAGAGTTTGTTGTACATGGCAGGGCCGCAGGATACCACAAACGGGCCCGGAAGGGAAGCGTTTTCGCCCGCGGCGGCCGGGACTACAGGTACGGCGCCGTCGCGGAGGCCGGACAGGCGGCGACGGCGGAGGGCGGCCCCTGGACGACCACGCGGCCGCCGGCGTCGCCGCCGCCGGGGCCGAGGTCGA
>JAFPUX010000346.1 GCA_017413145.1 Kiritimatiellia bacterium
GCTCTCCTCTGTTTGGGTGTGACACCCGTAGAGTCTACGGTATCCGGCCGAGGAAAGCCACTTTCCACTTGCGCATCGGCGGGGAAGCCCGGTTTACGGGCCTCCCCGCCGATGCAGCTTCAAAAAGTGGGGAATGTCCAGGTCGTTTGTTCGTCTGGGCGCCGGTCCGGCTACCGGATGAGGAGCATCGTCCGGATCAGGCGGGCGACGATTCCCGGCTTGGCGCCGATCCAGTCGTCGTATTCGCCGTTTTCGCCGGTCCAGGCGTAGCCCTTGCCGACCCAGTCGCCGTTCCTCGACGCCGGGCGGCAGAAGTCCGGCGATTCGAGCTTCGTCGACACGAACGCCGGCGGTTCGGCGAGCACGACGTTGTCCGCGATCTCGCAGCCGGCCGACAGGTCGTAGCCCGCGACCTGCGTCGCCGCGCCGCCCGAAATCCCGTCCGGGGCATACCAGGCGTTGTTCTTGAGGCAGCCGTCGCTTCCGGTCTTGAACGACGAGAAGTTGCCGCTCGCGAAGGCGGTCTGGTTGTTCTTGAAGACCGTGAGGCCGTCCTCGCCCGCCGGGTCGAGCACGACGAGGTTGTCGAAGATCCGCGGGTGCCAGGCGAATTTCCCAGCGTCGAGTTCCGCGAAATGGGAGGCGTTCACGATGGTGTTGTGGTGGATGAGCACGGTTTCGCTCAGTCCGTGGTAGTTCTTGGTGAGGAAGGGAACGGCGCTTCCAGGATCGCACCAGAAGATGTTGTAGCGGATTTCCGCGTTCTGGAACTCGCCGTATGAGCCGTAGATTCCCGTCTTGACCGTGTTGCACCGGTAAAGGACGTTGGACTCGATCAGGAACGGCGCGGCGCTTTCCTTGACCGCCCAGAGGACGTGGCAGCAGTTGGAGAACACGTTTCCGGAGAGGGTCGAATATTCGCCCAGACGCGTCGCCGCCATGCTGCGGTCGTCCGACTCGCCCAAAAACAGGCACCGGCTCACGGTCAGGTGTTGGCCGCTGCTCTTGTCGGATTGCTGGGCGCGGGTGGCCACGGCCGCGTGGCCGATTCCGTTCTGTTCCGCCGTGTAAATCAGACTCCCGTTGGCCTTCGCGTAGTTGCCGGACTGGTGGAAGACGCAGTCGTCGACCGTGGCGTAGTACCCCTGGACGTCGATGCAGCGGCCCCGCTGGCCCAAGGAGGCGTCTGCCGCGCTGCTTCCGCTCCCGTAGTAGGTGAAATCGAGACCGCGGATCGTGGCATGCGAAGTGGTGAGGGGAATCTGGATCACGGACGGGTCCTGGACCTGCGAATGGAGGGTCCGGGCGACCACGATCCGGGCGCGCTCCTCCCCGTCCCCGCCGGAGATGGTCACGCAGGGTTCGTTGACGACGATGAGATCGTCCGCCGTCGCGATGTCGTAGACGCGGTTGTCCCCGCCCCGGACGTGCACCGTGCCGTGCGCGGCGCAGATCGCGACGCCCCGCGGGAGGGATCGCAGCGGCGCCGCCGCCGTCCCGTCGCCGCCGGCGGCGGCGAGCGCGTCGACGTAGACGTCCACCAGGCGGATCTTGAGCGGGAACGCTGCCCCGCCGGAAACGGTCTTCCCGGTCGCGGCGTCCGTGAGGCGGACCTGCGGGAGGAAGTCGCCCCCCGCGGCGTAGGTCCACTCCGCCGTGGCCGCCGCGCCGGAACGCTCGAAGACGCCGTCGCCGTCGAAGTCCCACTCGATGGTCACGGTTCCGGCGTTGCCGCCGTATTCGACGGTGAAGGAAGCTTCGGCGGGGGCGATGTTGGCCGAAAGGTCCGCCGTGAAGTTCAGGAGCTCGAAATAGTCCCCGGGGTTCTCCGGCCCGGCGTCGAGCGGTTCGACGGCGCCCACGTAGGTCGCCGGATGCGAGACCGGCGCTCCGTCGATCATGCCGGAGGCGCCCCGCGCGGTCGTCCGCACCCACGGGTAGCGCACGCCGTTGAGCCGGTAGAAGTTCGTGCTCGTCGCGTCGGTCGTGTCCAGGAACTCCGGGACCGCCGACAGGGCGAGGTTGTCCGAAACCGCGAGACCGAGCGAATAGGAATCCGGGAAGTTCTCGGGCGCCGTGCCGGCGACCAGGGAGGGCGCGAGCCAGGCGTTGCCCGTGAAGAACGACCCGTCCAGGAAGGAGCTCGTCCGGTTGGCGAGGGACGTCGCGTTCTCGCGGATGACGCACCCGGACGGGGCGGCGATGACGAGGTTGTCGAAGATCCACGGCGTCCAGGGGATGTTGTTGACCTCGTCCACCCGGATGAAGCTGTCGCAGCCGACGATGGTGTTGTGGTGGAAGCGCGGCTGCTTGGCGTATCCCACGTTGTTCCTCTTCCGGAAGACCGGGATGTCGCTCGAGACGAAGACGTTGTAGGCGATCTCGCCGTATTTGAGCTCTTCGAAGTTGTCGCCGTTGGCGAAAATGGGGTTCGTGCAGCTGACGACGCGGTTCGAGACGAAATAGCCGCCGGACGAGTACTGGTAGACGGTGAAGCAGCCCGAGCACGAATCGAAGACGTTCCCGACGATCTGCGCGTCGTTGGCGATCTTGATCGGGCGGACGGTGCCGGAGCCGACGCCCGCGAAGGTGCAGTTCCGGACGACGAGCCGGTCTCCCTTGGAGCGGCCGTTGGCGTAGATCAGCCCTCCCTCGCCCCAGTCCTTCCCGGTCGTGCCGGTCTGGACGAATTCGCATCCGTCGAAGACGCAGTCGTTGGCGGCGACGGAGAAGAGCCTGCCGCCCGGGCCGAAGGAGTTGCCGGCGGCGTTCTTGCTTACCGTGTAGGAGTAGGTGAACCGGAGGTTGTCGGCCTCGAAGCGGCTCGCCGCGCCTGCGATGGCGAAGACCACGGGGTTGTTGGCCGCGGCCGACAGGTCCGCGTCGAGCGCGACGACCGGCTTGTCGGACGGAACCGCGGCCGCGATGGTCAGGTCCGGGACGGAGACGGTCGCGAAGTCGCCCGCCGACGAGACGGGGTAGACGCCGGGAGCGACGTAGACGACGGTGCCAGCGCCGGCGATCGCGTTCGCCGCATCGACGGCGGCCTTGATCGTCGGGAACGGCGCGGCGGCGGAGCCGTCGGGATCGGCGGCCGTGGAGGCGGCGTCAACATGAAGCGCCCCGCGCGTCGTGAACGCGACCGGCGCGCTGGTGACGGTGTAGGGCTCGCCGTCGTGCGAAGCGGCGAGGATGAACCGGATCTGGTAGTCCGTGGTCGGGTCGAGGCCGGTCGCCGTGAACGACACCGTGCCGGCGGAGGAGACCGACAGGGTCGCGGGAGCCGCGACGGCGCGCGCGTCGTCCCACGGATCGCCCGCGGCCGCCTCGAGCACGAGCGCCGAGAGCGTGGCGGAGGACGCGCCCCGGCCGATCGAGGCGACGGGAACGTCGAACGTCGCGGACGTGTCGTCGTTGCGGCGCGCGAGCGTGGCGGCGCCGAGGAACGGGACGCCGGACGCCCACGCCTCGCACGCCTCGGCATAGGCGTCGAGATCCGCGGCGGAGAGGGTCTGCGAACCCGCGAGCGTGATCGTGCCGTAGAGCCCCGTCCCGCCGACATTGAGAACGAGCGTCCCCTTGCCCTCCTTGGTCAGCCCGGCCGTGCCCGTGACGGGGCCGAAGATCGTTGCCGTCTTGCCTTCCGAGACCTCCACCTTCGGCATCGCCCCGCTTCCGAAGTCCCAGCCGCGGAGGGCCGGCGAAACCGCGTTGCACGCGAACGTGACCCTCGCCCCGTTCGTCACCACCACGGCCCCGCGCAGCAGCGCGCCGTCCGGCGTCGACTGCGGGACGGCCCGTTCGTCGGCGAAGACGAGCGTCTGCTTCTTGTAGGCGGCGGCGATGCTCGATGCGTTGGCCGTCGTGTTGATTCCCTTTGCGCACGCGACGATCGTTCCGGTGAACCCGCCCAGGTCGCATTCGAGCCGGAGGTTGCCCGTGGAATTGGCGTACTGGGAGTCCTCGCCGAAGGACTGGCCGATCATGCCGGATCCCGTGATCGGCACGCGCACGACCGCCTTCCGCGTGGAGTCCTGTCCGCTGTTGAAGAAAAGGGCGGCGCCCGACTCGACGACCCAGTCGGCGCCTTCGTAGGTCACCGTGGCTCCGCCGTCGCAGGTTCGCAGCTCCGCCGTCGTGCCCGAGACCACGTACAGGTTCGTGACCCCGAAGGTGCCCTTGGTCTTGTTGTCCACGTAGGCCTTGCCGCCCTCGAAAACGAGAGAGCCGCCCCGAAAGGCATAGGAGACCTGGCCCGTCTCGCCCATGAGGCGGAGACACATGCCGTTGGCCAGTCCCGTTCCGTCGATGTGGTAGACGCCGTCCGGGTCGACCGCGCCGAAGCGGAAGTCGCCGTCGCCGAACGGCTCCCTTTCCGTCCCGCCGGCAACCGTCGTCCAGCCGGAGAAGCCGACGACGTCGGACCCGTATCCGGAAAGCGAGGAGTAATTGGCGGAGGTGGTCTCGCTCTTGACAAGCCAGTAGTCCGTCGCCCGCGCCGGCGCGACGAGCGTGAGCGCCGCGGCAAAGGCGGCGAGAGGTGGGTGCGTGCGTTTCATGGCAGGGTCCTTGTGTGGGGTGGTGGATCGGGAAATGCCGGGATGTCAGAGCGCCTTGACGAGAGGCTTGTATTTTCGGATCAGAGCCGCGTTCTCCTCGTCGCCGCCCGCGGTGTTGGCAGAGGCGAAGACCTCCGCGGGGAAGCCGCCTTCGCGGGCCAGCTCGACGGTCCGGCAGACGACGGCCTCCACGATCATGGCGCCGACAACGGTGGAGGTGGCGCCGACCGCCGTGTCGCCGACGCGGACGGCGGCATCCCCGTAGACGCCGCCGTTGTCGATCGCGACGTCGCAGACGTCCGCGAGCTTTTTCCCCTCCGGGTGGCGGGAGACCATCCGCCGCCCGTGGGCGAAGCTGGTGACGGCGACCGTCGCGAGGCCCCGCCTGCGGGCCTCTTCCGCCATCTCGACGGCCACGGTGTTGCATCCGGAATTGGAGAAGAGGAACATCACGCCGCCGTGGCGCACCGCGTCGACGTCGTCGAGAAGGGCGGCGGCCAGCCCGGGCATCCGCTCCAGCGCGGAACTGCGCGCGGCGGCGCGGTGCAGCATGAGCGCGTCCTCGAAGATCGGGCACACCCGCGCCAGACCCCCGGCGCGGTAGAAGAGCTCCTCGGCGAGCAGGTGGGAATGCCCCGTTCCGAAGGCGAAGACGAAGCCGTCCTTCCGGAGGGCGTCCGCGGCCAGCCGCGCCGCCGCTTCGATGCGGTCCGCCTGGGCGTCCGCCGCCCGCCGCGCCGTCGCGAGAACGGAGTCCACGTATTGTTCCGCGGCCGTCATGGCTGCGCCTCCCCTTCTCCGAAGCGTTTTTCCGCATACAGCGCCGCCGCCTCCTCGGCCGGGAGCGGGGGCGGCGCCACGGCCACGTCGCCGCAGCGCTCCCGCAGCGCGGCCTCGAACCGCTCCCGCACGCGGCGGTTCCGCAGAAGCACGCCGCCGTAGATGCCGACCGTCCGGGCGCCGCTGAAGCCGACGAGCCGGATGGCGAAGGCGGCGAGATGGCGGGCCGCCTCGTCCAGGATCCGGCCGGCCTCCGCGTCCCCCTCCTCCGCGCACCGCGCCACCTCCGCTGCAAAGGAGGCGACGTCCGGCGGCGGCGTCCCGTAGAAGACCGGGATCAGCGCCCGGAGCGTCCGGACGCCGAAAAAGGCGGGGAGGACGTCCGTCAGCCGCGTGGGCGGCGCGGTTCCCTCGGAGGCCCGGAGCGCGGCGCGGATCCCCTCCGTGGCGATGAAATACGCGCTGCCCTCGTCGCCGGTCAGCCGCCCCCAGCCGCCCGCGATCCGGACCCGCCCGTGCGCGTCCTCCGCGATGCCCATGGCGCCCGTCCCGGCGACGACCAGCACGCCCGGGCCCTCGCCGCCCGTGAGACCGAAGAGCGTCATCCGGGCGTCGCTCCGCGCGTAGACCGGGAAGGGCAGCGCCGCCGACAGAAGCTCGTGGAAGCGCTTCGACGCCGCATCCGCCGGCTCGTCGTCGATGGCCGGATCGGCGAGTCCGAGCGCGGCGACGCGCCCGGGCTCGACGCCGAGGGCGGCGATGCCTTCCTCCAGGTTCCGGACGGCCTCCTCGACGGGGACGAAACGGTAGTTCAGCGGCCCGGTCCGGGCGGAGGCGATCCGGCGGCCTTCCTCGCGCGCGCACAACGCCGTTCCGGTCCCGCCGCCGTCCGCACCGAGAAACACGGCCCCGCCGGGCGCACGGGACGCACCGGCCCGGCCCGGGTGCCGAAATCTGGCGCCTCGCGAGGTCATGGGGGGCATTGTAGCGAAAGAAACGCCGTTCATCAAGAGGAAATTCGCCCCGGGTCGACAACGGGCGATCCTGGCGGGCGCATCTCCGTTTCCGGCCATCCCCCGCAATCCCTGAACTTCCCAAGGGAAGGTTTCCGGGAGGGGGGGGCTCAGGCGGATGACGGGCGCGGCCTGTTCCTTGAAGCGGCCGAGCGCAGCTTCGACAAGGCCAGGGATTCGGCGACGAGCTTCTCGCAGAGCGCCTTGAACCGCGCGTAGTTCTTCAGCTCCTCCCGGATCCGCGGCAGGTCGTCCGGGCGGACGTAGTCCGAGCGGCTCCGTTTCTGGAAGGTGTAGCTGATCTGGCGATAGGCCCCGCCCGAGGAGCGGGTCGAATGGAAGGACATCAAGAGCGCGGTGCTTTTCAAGCTCTCCCATGTGGTGGGAGGCGGCAAAAAGCGCCACGCCCTGCTGACGCGGCACGTGGTGGCGGTCCCGGCCGACGCCGGGCCGGAGAGCTTCGGGGAGGCCGTCGAGCGCGCGGTCCGGATGGGCCTGCGCGAGGCAAAGGCCGTCTATTACTTTTCAGACGGCGGAGCATATCTGTGGAACCTGTACGAATACCGCTTCGAGGCGGTCGCGGAGGGAACACTGGACTACTACCACGCCATGGAGCATCTTGGAACGGTGGCGGCGGAACTGATTCCGGAAAAGGCCGCGCGGGACGCCTGGCTGGAAGCGGAACGAAAGCGGATCAGGAAGGAAGGGGGCGCGCGACTCGCCGGAACGCTCGCCGAGATGCTCAAGGGGGTGGAGCTGTCCGCCGAAGGCCGGAAGGTGGCGGAGCGGGAAATCAACTACTTCGACAAACACCGGGGGCACATGGACTACGGAAAGCGCAGGCGGGAGGGCGTGCCTATCGGGAGCGGCGCCGTCGAATCGCTGTGCGGCCAATTCCAGGACCGGCTCAAGCGGCGGGGGCAATTCTGGAGCCGCAAGGGCTTTGCCGCCATCCTCCGGGCCTACGTGTGGTACATGAACGAAGAATTGGACTGCGCAATCGCGCCCGCCTCCGCCTGAAGCCCCCCCCCGGAAACTATGGCTTGGGGAATTCAGGGAGGAGTGGGGAGGCCGGAAACGGAGATGCGCCCCGGCGCGCGGGTCGGCTTGAACGCGGCGGCGGATTCTGCTAGACTGCGCCGCGTTGCCGTTTTCAACCGGGCCGGTGTGGCGGAATGGCAGACGCGGCGGACTCAAAATCCGCTGCCCGCAAGGGCGTGTGGGTTCGATCCCCACCTCCGGCACCATCCTTTCTTCCGTTTCCGACATGAATCCCGAATCCGACTTCGCCGTCGTGCACGGCTCGCCGGGCGCGCGCGTCCGCGCGTTCGGCCTCGCCGCGACGTACTGGCCGTTCCTCTTCGCGCTGTTCCTCGCGGGCTGGTTCCTCCACGCGGCGCTGCCCGCGCGGGTCCCGTCCGAATGGGCGGCCGTCGCGCTGCTGCTGCTCGTCCTGTTCGCGTGGGCCGCGCTGGGCCGCGCCGCCCGCCGCTACCGCAGCTACCTCAAGGGCGCGCGCGGCGAGGAGATCGTCGCGCGGGAGCTCTCGCTGCTGCCCGCGGACTGGACCGTGTTCCACGGCGTCCCGCGCGGCGGGTTCGAGGCGGCGTTCGGCGGGGGCGACTTCGACCACGTCGTGCTCGGTCCCGGCGCGCTCTACGTGGTCGAGACGAAGAACTGGGCCGGCCCGGTCCGCGTCGAAGGCGCCTCGGTTTCCGCCGCCGGCCTCCCCGCCTCGCGGTCGCCCGTCGCCCAGGTGCGCCGCGAGGCGAACGCACTGCGCCGCCGCCTGCGCCGCCAGCTGCCGCCGGACATGCCGGTCCGCGGCGTCGTGTGCTTCGCGAGCAACGGGCTGGAGCGCGACCGCGCGGACGTGGACGGCACGCCGCTGTGCAACGTCCGCGACCTGCGCGCCCTGCTGCTCGCCGGCAAAGATCCCTCCGTCGGCCCCGAACGCCGCCGCCTGCTCGTCGAAGCCCTCCTCTCGACCCCGGACGCCGCGGAATAGCCGCCGCCGTCCGCGGCTTGCCACGGAAGGGCGCTTTCCGTATAATCGGGGGCCGTGGAACGCGCGAACGCGCGCCGCCCCGGATTCCCCGCCCCGCCGCCCATGAAAACAGCCGTCTTCGATTCCCGCTGGATCCTCGAGAAACCCTCCGGCATCGGCGTCTACGCGCTCGAGCTGGCGCGCCGCCTGCCGTCGCTGCTGCCCGGCTGGCGATTCGTCTTCCTCGCGGAGGACGAAGCCGGCCGCAAGCGCCTCGTCGCCGAACTCACCGCCACCGCGCTCGCCGGCGGCAACATCCTGCCGGTCGGCTACGGTCCCCTGTCCCTCAAGAACCAGCTGCGCCTGCCCGGCCTCCTGCGCGAACTCGGCGCCGACCTCTACCACGCGCCCAACTACATGCTCCCGTTCCGCGCGTTCCGCAAGGGCGGCGGCGCGCCGGTCCGCTGCATCGCGACGATCCACGACGTGATCCCTCTCGTCGTCCCCGGCTACGCGCCCCATTCGCGCACCGCGCGCATGAAGACGGTCTACAAGTGGTGCCTGCGCCAGGCCGCGCTGCGCTCGGACGCGCTCTTCACCGTGAGCGAACGCTCCAAGGCCGACATCCTGCGCGCGCTCGCCCTCCCGGCGGACGCCGCCGCGCGCATCCGCGTCGTCCACAACGGCGTCGACCCCGCGTTCAACGCGCACGGCCGCGCGCCGATCCGCGCGCCGGACGACCCCGCCGAGCGCATCCTGCTCTACGTCGGCCGCTGCGATCCCTACAAGAACGTGCCGATGCTCGTCGAGGCGTTCGCCGCCGCGCGCGCCGCCGCGCCGTTCCCGATGAAGCTCGTCGTCGCCGGCCCGCGCGACGAGCGCTACCCCGAGGCCGAGCGCCGCGCGAAAGCCCTCGGCGTGGGCGCCGCCGTGCAGTTCGCCGGCCCCGTCCGGTTCCGCGAACTGGCGGAGCTCTACCGCCGCGCGGACCTGCTCGTGCACCCTTCCCGCTACGAAGGTTTCGGCCTGCAGATCGCCGAGGCGTTCGCCAGCGGCCTGCCCGTGCTCTGCACGGACGGCGGCGCGGCGCCCGAAATCGCCGGCGACGCGGCGCGCGTCGTCCCGCTCTCCGCGGGCGCCGCGGGCTTCTCCGCCGCGATGCTCTCGCTGCTCGTCGACCCGCTCGCCCTCGCGCGCCTCCGCGCCGCGGGCCTCAACCGCGCGCCGCTCTTCGACTGGGACCGCCCCGCCGCCGCCGTCGCCGCCGCGTACGGTTAAGCCCCGCCGCCGCGTGACGCGCAGACCTCCCGTGGTCGCATGCGAAGGCCGGAAACGGAGATGCGACGCCGCATCGTGTTAGGCGCTTTGACTTTCAACCACATCGTGGTATAATCTGACGCCGTCGCGGGGCAAACCGGTTTTCCGGCCCCCGCCCCGGAAAGGAACCCACCCATGCCGTCCTCCCGAATCGTCCGCCCGTCCGTTGCGACGCTCGTTCTCTCGCTTTTGTTCGCCGCCCCGGAAACCACCCGCGCGAACGTCACCTATCGCCCGGGCCTGATGCAGGCGAAGATCCTTTCGGGCTCACCGAACGGCTTCGCGACCGCAGCCAGCGGCATTCCCAACCTGGCATCGAACCTCCTCGCGATCGCACGATCCGACGACAAGGTTTCCGTCGAACGGGCTTCCGGCGTTTTGATGGATGCTTCCTATCCGGCGGAAAACCCCGTGACGGGCAATTCGTTCTCGTGGCCGGACACGTACGGTGTCTTCGCCTACGAAGGAGAAATCCACGTGACGGCCGGCACGACCTATCGCTTCTACGGACAGTTCGACGACGGCGAGGCCCTCGTCGTGGACGGCGTAACGGCCGTGAACCAAGGGGCGAGTTCGGGATACAACAACGCGCCGGCCGTCCGCAATCCCTATGCGGCGGCTTCGACGGGATGGGTTCCCTTCAACGCGTGGATCTGGGACTGGACGGGCGGGAAAGCCCCGCACACCAGCCTGTACGCCCTCGAATGGAACGCCGACAATGTCGATTCGGACTTCGGCAATTCCGCGAAGTGGTCCCAGTTCCGCGACGACGGGTCGATGACCTTCCTCCGCACGGACACGGGCGAAACGTTCACGACGATCCATTCCGCCGAAGTGTCCGGCAACAATCTCGTCTTGAACGTTTCCTTCGCGAACGTTCCCGCCTCTTCGACTCTCGTCGCCTATTTCGGAAACGGCGATGGCGGAACGTCGTCCGCCGGCTGGGACTCCTCCGTTCCGTTGGGAACGATCTCCTCGGGGAACACGGTGGAAACTCCGTTGACCGTCACCGGCGCGGGGACGGCCGGATACCTCCGGTTGTGCCTTTCCAATCCGACGAAAACGTCCGGAGACGACTTTGCTTCCGTTTTCGAGGAATGGACGGATCCGGTGAACCGCGATCCCGCGCCCGCCATTTCTCTCTCCCTTTCCTCCATCTCCTACACCAACGCGGTTTACGAAGCGCGGATCTCTTCCTTCGGATTCGGCGCCTCTTCGTGCGATCTCGTCTTCGAGATTTCCGGAAACGACTCCTTCGATCCGGTCGCCGTTGCAGTGTCCTCGTCTGGCGTGACTTCGGCTTCGGCCGTTTTTCCGGTTTCCGGACTCCTCACGAACACCGTCTACTACGCACGCGTCACCGGAACGAACAACAAACAGAATACGGGCGTGTCTTCCATCGTTTCCGGTACGACGCTGACGCCCGGGAATCCCGAGTGCCAGGTCGAATCCGTGGTTTCCGGGCTCACGACTCTTTCCGTGACGGGCAAGGCGACCGCGTTCGGCGTCGGGGCGACGTCCGCGACGATGCGTCTGGAGGCATCCGCGGACGCCGGATTCGCCACGCTCGCCGGATTCGCGGAGCGCTCCGTGGCGCTCGGCGAGTCGGAAACGCTCGCGATTTCCGGTCTCGCGCCGGATACGGAATACCGGCTGCGGCTGCGTATCGTGAACGACTGGGGGCTCGAGACGAGCACGAATCTCCTCGCGACGTCCACGCTCGACGCCCCCATCGTCGCCTCCGGCATCCGCCGGACCTTCGCGTCGGACATCTCGACGGTCGACGTTTTCTTCGACATCACCGCCGTCTTCGACGGCGCCACCGGCACCGCGACCCTCTACTGCGACGAAAACGACGAACCGGTGACGAACCGCGGCGTCAAGGCCGTCTCCGCGCCGGGAACGCTCACCTGGGCGGCGATTCCCTTCGGCGGCAACGCGTATCATGCGAAGGTCGTTCTCGTTTCGGAGGCCAATGACGTGACCTACACGCAGACGTGGTCCGCCGTCGTGGACCATTCGTTCAAGCGCTTCCGTCCCGAGAAGTTCGACATGGATCCGGATTTCGCGATCGTCGAAGTGCCGGAAGGGGAAACCTCGACCATTTCAAGACCGGGCAACGTGTTCGACGGCGATCTTTCGACGGGCGTCCGCGCCGTGGCCGGTTATTCCATCGTCGGCAAGTTGGCGGAAATGCTCGAAGTTCCGGAGGACCAGGAAGTGTACGTCACCCGGATCGACGTCACGCACGACGGAAACTCCAACTATTCCCTGTACACGTCGGAGGACGGCTCGACCTGGACGCTCGTGGAGGGCGTCACGAACGTCGCCCATACCGGGACGGCGTCCTATACCGTTTCCACGGTCGCGAATTTCGTCAAGTGCACGTTTGAATCCTCAAGCGGATACCTGACGAGCCTTTATGAAATCGAAGCATGGGGTTTCGTGAAGGAGAAGCCGAAGGTTGTGTCCCGGCGCGCGATTGCAACGTGGCACAAGCCCGACGGATCGGCCATGGAAGCCAACGGACAAGGAGGGTGGAATAGCGATTGCGGACGTCTGTTTGACGGAAACTTGGAAAACTACCAAATGTGGCCCAAAGCATACGCTGGGTGTTACGTTGAAGTCGATTTTACGAAGAACGCCGGAATAAGCGGGTATCTGACAGAGTATTTTGTAACCGAATTGAAGGTTGCCCAAATTGGGACGAAAAAATACACGCTCAAGTACAGCATAGACGGGTCGACATGGATTGACGTTCCTGGTGCCGTCTCCGTTTCTGGCGACGGAACGGAGTCGTTCGCTGTATCCAAAACGGTCAAGAAAGTTCGTTATTACTGGGTGGACGCAAAATATAACGATTATGACGATTCGTACCTTGCCGAATTCCAGGTCTGGGGCATCAACCCCAACGACGCGCCCTGCGACCATCCGAACTATTCGGACTGGGAAATCGGCGCAGTTCCGGCGACCTGCACGGAGCTAGCGCGGGACCAACGGAAATGTCTCGTGTGCGGGGCGAAGTTCACCAAGGTTTCGGACGGCTCCACTCCGCTCGGACACGACTATGTGACGACCCTCGACCGCCCCGGGCATTTCAGCCAACGCAAGGACTACCTAGACCACCGCCGCTATGGCATGGGGACCATCTCGTGTTCTCGTTGCGCTTTCCGACTCGACTTCCCGTCGGCGCTCGACTTGGTAACGAATCGGGTCGGCGGCGTCCGCATCTGCGGTGAAAAGACCGAGGGAATCGTCCGTTTCACGGACCTGTCCGCCTCGTCGGAGAACCATCCAGAATATGGCCCGTCGAAGAAAAAGATCATCGACGAGGTCTGGGACGTTTCCCAGCAATATCCGTATTGGGCAACAGCCAGCACGAACGCGCAATACGCCGATTTCGAGTTCGGCACGACGATTGACCTCACGGAAGTCGAGATTTCGACCTACAATCATGGCTACCGCTTCGATTTCCGCCGCATCGACGACGAGGGGATCGAAACGGAACTCTGTTCGATTTCCATCGTCCGCGAGGAAGCAACGGAGGCACATCTTGAAACCATCGAGGTGGACGTTCCAGGAACCGGAAGGACAAAAGAGATCCCGGTCCAAAAGATGGCGACGGCCGACTACCAGCGCATCCGCGTCCCCTTCTTCGAGACCCCGGTCAAGCATCTCCGCGTTCGCATCGTGGACGATGAGCCCATCGATCTGTGGGGATGCCAAAGCATCCGCGTCATCGAGATCCATCCTTGGGGCACGGTTCTCGGGGCAAGCGACTTCCAGTCGCCCAAGACGACGTTGATGATCCTGCGCTAGAGCGGTTGCGAAGAATTCCGCAACCGGCCGCGCCGGAACGGGCGGACGGAACGGGGCGGCTTGTCCGTTCGTGCCGTTCCTGCTAGAATCGGCGCCGTGAAAACGACACGGGCTCAATCCGCCGGCTTCTGCTGGGGCGTGCGCCGCGCGGTGGACGCCGCGGCGGCGTTCGCGCGCGAGGCGGACGGCGCGCCGGTCTGGACCGACGGCCCGCTCATCCACAATTCGCGCGAGGTGGCGCGGCTCGCGTCGCTCGGCGTGCGGACGTGCGACGACCCCGCCGCGCTGCCGCCC
>JAFPUX010000347.1 GCA_017413145.1 Kiritimatiellia bacterium
GCCAGCGCGCGCGCCGCGGCGAGGATCGCCCGGTGGCCGAGGTGGACGCCGTCGAAGAACCCGGCCGCCAGCACGACGCCCCCGGCTCCGCCCTCGACCTCCTCCGGCCTCTCGGCGATCCTCGTCTTCAACTCCTTCAACCCCTTCAACTGTACCCTTTGCCCATTTCCGCTTTCAACCTACCGCTTGAGATGCGCCGCGATCACGCGGCGCGCGGCGCGGTCGTCCTCGCGGCGCTTGATCGTCTCGCGCTTGTCGAACTCCGTCTTGCCGCGGCAGACGCCGAGCAGGAGCTTCACGCGGCCGCGCTTGAGGTAGAGTTCGAGCGGGACGAGCGTGTTGCCCTTGCGTTCCGTGAAGGCCCGAAGGCGCAGGATTTCGCGGCGGTGCAGCAGCAGGCGGCGCATCCGCGTCGCGACGTGGTTGTGGAGGTTGCCGTATTCGTAGGGCTGGATCGTCGCGTTGTCGAGCCAGACCTCGTCCGCGTCCTTGTCCACGTGCGCCCAGGCGCCGACGAGGCTCGCGCGGCCCTCGCGGA
The DNA here is from genome assembly GCA_017413145.1 of Kiritimatiellia bacterium. GTDB lineage: Bacteria > Verrucomicrobiota > Kiritimatiellia > RFP12 > UBA3636 > UBA3636. The sequence goes on from JAFPUX010000347.1 coordinate 539, forward strand.
CGGACTTGACCTCCGTCCCGCGCAGTTCGAGGCCCGCCTCCAGCTTTTCCACGATTTCGTAGTCGTGGAACGCCTTGCGGTTCCGCGCCAGGGAGACGGTCTCCCCCTTCGCGGGCGCTGGTTTCTTCTGGGCGGCCATGGGACGGGGCGGGCGGAGCGCCCGCGGCGGCTAGCGGCGGACGAGCCCCTTGCGCTCGAGCGTGTCGAAGTCGACCTCCGCGATGAGCTTGCCTTCGGCGATTTCGCGCAGGACCACGTCGATCGTCTCCTCGCCGACCATCGGCTTGACGAGCGGCCGCATGCCCTGGTTGATCTGCTTGACGCGGAGCGAGCAGAGGTTGACGAGCACGGGGACGCTCGAAATGCGGGCTTTGGCCTTGTCGAGGAGTTCGAAGTTCATGGATCGGTCCTGTGGAAGTGAAAAAGCGGGGAGCAGTCTACCATCCGGCGCCCGAAAAGTCAATCTCGCCTTTTGCGGCGGAATCTGCTATCCTTGCGCCCCATGAAGACCGCGAAACCGAAAAACGCGAAGACCGTCGTCGGCGCCATCGACCCCGACGTGCTCGCCTTCACTGTCGGCCAGGACCCCGTCCTCGACCTGCGTCTCGCCGAATGGGACTGCTACGGCACCGCCGCTCACGTCACGATGCTCTCGCGCATGAAGGTGAAGCCGAAGCTCTTCACGAAGGAGGAGTGCGCCGCCGTCCTGCGCGAGCTCGCGAAGATCCGCGACGCCGCGCGCGCCGGAAAATTCAAGATCACCGAGGAGGACCAGGACTGCCATCTCGCGATCGAGCGCACCCTCACCGAGAAGCTCGGCGACCTCGGCAAGCGCGTCCACACCGGCCGCTCCCGCAACGACCAGAGCGCCACGGCAATCCGCCTTTTCGCCCGCGACCAGCTCTACGGGTATTGGGAGGAAGTCCTGGACCTCGCGGAAGCGCTCGTCAAGTTCGGCAAGAAGCACGCCAAGCTCCCGATGGTCGGCCGCACGCACCTGCAGCCCGCGATGCCGAGCAGCGTCGGGACGTGGGCGACCGCCTGGGCCGAGGAACTGCTCGGGGACGACGAGCTCCAGGTCGGCGCCATCGACGTCGTGAACCGCTGTCCGCTCGGTTCGGCCGCGTCCTACGGCGTTCCGTTGCCGATCGACCGCCGCCTCACGGCGGATTTGCTGGGGTTCGTCGAACCCGTCCGGAACGTCCTCGCGGCGGGAAACTCCCGCGGAAAGGTCGAGGCGACGGTGCTCGCCGTCCTGGCCCAGACGATGCTCACTCTTTCGCGCCTGGCGCAGGACCTTATCCTCTTCTCGATGCCCGAGTTCGGCTACTTCTCGCTGCCGAAGGAATTCTGCACGGGTTCCTCGATCATGCCGCAGAAGTACAACCCGGACGTGTGCGAGCTCGTCCGTTCCAAGGCGGCGCAAGTCTGCGCGCTCTCGACGGCCGCCAACGGCATTCTCTGCGGCATGCCCGGCGGCTACAACCGCGACCTGCAGGACACGAAGAAGCTGCTCGTCGAAGGATTCGACACGACGCGCGCATCGCTGCGCATCCTCGCGCGGCTCGTCGGAGGTCTCAAGGCGCACCCGGACAAACTCCGCGCCGCGTTCGCCGATCCCGGCGTCTTCGCGACGGACCGCGCGCTGGAGCTCGTGGCGGGCGGGATGCCGTTCCGCGACGCCTACCACCAGGTACGCGACCACCTCGAGGACCTGCGCGGCATGGACCCCGACGAAGCCGTCGCGAAGAAAACGCATTTCGGCGCGCCGGCCGACGTCGACTACGGGTATTACGCCGATTGGATCGCCGCCGACCGGGAAACCGTGGCCGAGCTCCGCCGGAAAGCCGCCCGCGCGTTCCGCAGACTCCTGCCCGAAACGCCGCGGCGCTAATCCGCGGGCTGCGTCCGCAGGAACAGCGCGAAGAAGCGGAACAGGTGCACGGGGCGCCACTCGTCGCGGTCCATCCAGAACGGATCGGGCGGCGGCCGGTGGCGCCACCGCGGCGGCGGACCGCCCCGGCGGTATCGCGGCGGCGGGGGCGGAGGCCAGAACGGATCCGGATCGGCCCACGTGTGCTCCCACCGGACCCCGAGGTCCTCGACAGAGAACAGCACCGTGTCCGCCCCGAGCCGCGTGGCGAACGCCACCGCGGATTCCCGGCTCGCGCGGCTGGCGACGAACGCCGACCGTCCGAGCTCGACGAACGGCGGAGACTCTTCCGTCGCTTCCGTCCTTTCCGTTTCGTTCGTCCCGTCCGTCCCTTCGCCGGCGGGCGGTGCCGCCAGACGCGCCAGCGCCGCCGCCGCGCCCTCGACGGGATCGAACGTCGCCGTCCGCACGCTTTCGGGAGGGATCGTCGCCGCCTCGGGTACCGGCGCCGGCGCGGCGGCCGTCGGCCGGAAGTGCCGCTCCCACGGCCCGGCCGTCTTGCAACCCGCCGCCAGCGCCGCGCACGCGACCGCCGCGGCCAACAGAAGTCCGTTCGTTTTGTTTTTCATGATTCCGTCTCCGTTCGTTTCTCTCTGCCGTCCTTTGCATTCCGTTCGACGTTTCCGCCGTTTCGTTTCTTCATCGCCTTGTTCCTTTTCCATCGAACCTTCGCTTCACTTGTTTTTTCCACTCGATTCCACCGTGGATGATTTTGCGGTTTCCCTCTGCCGCAATCCCTCCCGTCCTCGCCCGTCGCGCCGGCCTCAGGCCCGCAACCGCCGTCCCAGCGCCGCCATGCGTGCATCCCGCATCGCCAGCAACCGCGCCCGGAACGCCCGCACCGTCGAAACGTCCGGCTCGGACAGCAGCTTCCGCGCCGCCGTCCGCGCCCGCGGCAGGGCCGCCCGTTGCGGGGATGTCAGCTTCCGTTCCGTCTCCGGCGATTCATCCAGCAGCAGCGCCGCCGGCGCCGGATCGGACAGCCCGTGCTCGCGGCGGAACTCCGCCGCCATGCGCCGGTAGCCCATCAGAGCCGCGTAGTGTTTTGACAGGCCGGGGCACGTCTCGTCGATCCATTCGCGCAGTCCGCCGCGGCGGCCGACGATTTCCCCGCCGCCGTTGCGAACGAGCGAACTGTCCACCGTCGCTTCCGCGTCGAGCAACATCGAGCCGAGCCGTATCTTTTCCTCCACGCGCCCGCGACCGCGGGCCTTCTCCCACTGCCGGAGAAGCGTTTCGCGGGACGGCGGCGCCTGCACCGAGCGCTCGCACAGGCGGCGGATCGGCGCACCGCGGCGGCCGGGCGCGCGGGCGATCAACTCCCGTGGCGGGGTGCCCGACCCCGCCACGGCGCGCTCCAGCGCCGAGAACCACGCGTCCCAGGCAGCGTCGCGCCGTTCGCGGGCCGCCGCGCGGTGCGCGGCGGCGCCCGTCTGTCCGGAAAGGTTTTCGGTTGCGCGCTCTTCCTCGAGACGGGCGCGCTCGGCGGTCAGTTCCCGTAGGGCGCGGCGGTAGACGGCGCGGGAGGCGCCGTGCAGGTCGCGGAGGCGTTCGGCGCACTGTTTCGCGAACGCGCGGTCGACCTGGCCACGACGGCGGTAGAAGCCGAGCCGGACCGCCTTGAACGACCGGTCCGCGGCTTCGGCGGCCAGCGCGACGGTTGCGCACGGCAGGAGAATGGCCAAGACGGCGAGAACCGTGACGGGAGCGCCGTACAGGGCGAGGGGACCTTCGAGCGGGAAGACGAGCTCGATCGGCGGCACGAACTGGAGAAGGTTCGCGGGAGAGGGGACGGGAGAACGGGGGTTCACGGGAGGAAAGACGGGGAATGAAGGAAGGGCATGGGTGGGGTTGCGGGAGAGGATTGTAGGGGAAGCCAGAGGGGAAAGCAAGAAAAATCACGCACGGTGGAATCAAGGCGGAACGGGTGAGGGAAGAGCGGGACGACAGGGGAGAAATGGACAAACGACGGGGGGCAAAGGAGCGGGGAAATACTGTTGACAACATGTTGACAAGATGTGGACATCCTGTTGATGGAATGTTGATCCTATTTTCTTGAATTTGCGAGGGTTGTACGGTAGTTTATGGGGCCGTCATGCCACCCGTCCGCAAACGCAACTACGATCCCGAGCCGCCGGTCCGCGTCCCGCCCTATAGCGTGGAAGCGGAGGCCGCGATTCTCGGCGCGATTTTGCTGGACGCCCCGCGCACGTTCGAATATCTGGCTTCGCGCAGGGTCGATCCGGCGTGGTTCTGGGTGCCGGGCCATCGTCTCGTCTACGAGAAGGCGGCCGAGCTGAACAACGCGGGCAAGCCGGTGGACGCGGTGACGGTCGCCGAAGCGCTCGAAAAGGCCGGCGACCTCGAGAAGGCCGGCGGCGTTCCCGCGATCGAGAAGCTCACGATGGGCAACCTCGTGCTCGCGCACACGGAATACTACGCCGACATCCTCCGCGAGAAGTTCCTCCGCCGCCGCATCATCGAGACGGCCGAGGAGGCCGCTTCGCGCTGCTACGCGACCGAGGCCGAGGGCGACATCGCCACGATCCTGGGCCAGTCCCAGGAACGCATGCTGGCCATCACGGGCGAGGACGAAAACGGACGTCCCGACTGGAACGCCTCGCTCCGCACGACGTTCGACCGCATCAACGCGCTCTACAAGAACGAATCCGGCCTCACGGGCCTTTCGACCGGCTTCAAGGATCTCGACCGCACGATCCAGGGGCTCCGCCCCTCCGAAATGATCGTCCTGGCCGCGCGCCCCTCGATGGGCAAGACGTCGCTCGCGATGAACATCTGCACGGCCGTCGCGCTTGGCGCGGACTGCACGGGCCGCCCCGTCACGGGCGGCGAGCCGAAGGGCGTGGCGATCTTTTCGTGCGAAATGTCGACCGACGCGCTCGTCACGCGCATGCTCTGCTCGATGGCCGGCGTCCCCTACTTCAACATCGTCCGCGCCAACAAGTTCGGCGTTTCCGAAGAGGAGAAGGCCCGCCAGACGCGCCAGCTCTCGAAGGCCGCCTCGGCGCTCATGAACGCGAAGTTCTACGTGGACGACACGGGCGGCCTCGACATCAGCGACCTGCGGGCCCGCGCGCGCCGCATGAAGAAGCGGTACGACGTCCAGCTCGTGATGATCGACTACCTGCAGCTGCTCAACTGCGCCGCCGGCGCGTCCGAAGGCCGCCAGCTCGAGACGACCAAGATATCCGCCGGCATCAAGGCGATGGCCAAGGAGCTGAACGTCCCGGTGCTCGTCCTCTCGCAGCTGTCGCGCGGCGTCGAGCAGCGCGACCGCGAGGCCAAGCCGCGCCTCTCCGACCTGCGCGACTCCGGTTCGATCGAGCAGGACGCGGACGTCGTGATGCTCCTGCGCCGCCCCTGCAAGTATCCCGGCTCGGCCGGCTCCGACCAGCCCAACCTCGCCATCGTGGACGTCGCGAAAAACCGCAACGGCCGCGTGGGCGAAGTCAAGCTCACCTTCATCGACGAACTCACCCAGTTCACCGACGCGACGGACGAACGCGAGGAGGACCCCGCCGATCTCTGATCTTTCGATTGCCGATTATCCTTGTGCTTTGTACGTGTGGTACAAACAGGGCGCGTTTGCCGCGGGTTCGCCCCGCTAGCTTGCCCCGGCAAACGCGCCCTTTCTTTATCCGGAAGACCCGGTCCGCGCCGGCGTCCGCCCCGTGCGGATCCGCGGACGTCAGTGCGCGTGGCGGGAGCCGCCGCCGGGACCGCCGCCGGGCGGCGAGACCGTGCACTTCCACGAGTTGGTCGCGAGCCAGCGCGAACCGGAGAGACGGAAGGAAGGCACCTCCCAGCGGTCGAGCGCGCGGCAGTAGCGGCATCCCGCCACGAGCGCGGACGTGCCGCGCTCGAGATAGGGCGGCAGGTGCTCCCGGCAGTGGCGCCGCCACGCCAGGTCGAACGCGCCGCCGGACTGCATCTCGACGGCGTCGAGCGGCACGAGACGGACCTGCTCGAAGACGGGCAGCACGAGCGGCACGGCCGTGGGCGGCTCCGCGCCGCCGCCTTCGTCCTCGAGCTTGCCGAAGGGCTTCGCGGCGCCGGTCCAGACGAGCGTCCCGGCGTCCGCCTCCGGCGCGGTCAGGCGACGGACCGGGTTCTCGACGCGCATCGCGGCGTCCGCGCCCGCGTAGTCGTATTCGGGCTTGAGCTTGCCCTCGATCGGGAACGACGGGTCGCGCATCGTCTCCCACGCGCCCCACCGCGAGGGGCGGTAGAGCAGGAAGCCGGGCGCGGGGTTCGTGGCGGCGATTTCGTCCGGGAAGCCCTCCGCGAACGGATTGGGCAGCCCTTCGGCGCCGAACGCCTCCGGCAGGCCCGGCATCGCGGCGAGGTCGCCGCCGGAAAGCTCCGCCGTTCGCAGGTGCAGCGAGAGGATTTCGGACGACGCGGGCGGCTCGTCGTCCTCCGGCGGCAGCGGCGGCCACCAGCTCCAGCCGGCGTAGTCGTCGAGCAGCGTCGGCGCGGCCCAGTGGAACCAGCACCACGAGCGCCCGAGCACGGCCGCGTAGAATCCCTGGTTCAAGAGAATGTGAGATCCCGACGGGTCGTCGAAGAACGCGGCGTTGTCGGGTCCGGCGGCGACCCCTTCGTCCGCGAGGGCGTCGAGCATCGACGAATACTCGCCCCACGCGCCGGGCCAGGGCTCCGGCATCGCGTCCTCGCCGGCGAGCTGCCGCCCGTAGCCGCGGCGCACGACGAGCGCCCGCTCGCGGACGAACTGCGTGAAGCCGTCGTTCGAGGGCGCGCCGTTGAGCTTGGCGGCCTGCTGCGCGGCGGCGGCGCCGGCGACCGGTCCGGCGAAGGACGCGCGGACCGCGGCTTCGGAGATCGTCTCGGCGGCGTCTTCGTCGCCCGCGGCGAGCGCGAGGACGTGCAACAGGTTGAGCTCGCCGACGACGTTGAGAGAGGCGCCCTGCCAGCGCGCGGCCTCGAGCGCGGCGGCGTCGCCGGCGTTCTGCGTCTTGTCCTTTCCGAGCACCGCCGTGTGCAGGTCGGCGAGCCACAGGATCGCGGCGAGCAGCGCGAGCACCGCCGCGAGCACGAACAGGATGACCTGTCCGCCGCGGGCGGCGTCGGGTCGGTGTCCGGTGGCGGGGTTGTCGGGTCGCATGGCCGGTCACGAAACGCGGAAGACCGCGGGTTCGAGGGGAAGGAGGCGGACGCGCAGGACGACGCCGTCCGCGGTCGTTTCGAAGGGGATGGGCTCCCACGTGGCGTCGGGCGCGAGGCGTTCGACGCGAGCCGGCGCCGGGCCGTCGAGCGAGAGCGGGAGCGCGTCGAGCGGGTCGAGCGTCGTGCGCAGCGCCGCCCAGAGGCGCGTTCCGTCCGCCGCGCGGCCGGCGCGGAAGAGCAGGTCCGCGTCGTCCGGGAACCACGCCCCGCCCGTCCACGCGGCGCGGTCGCCGCCGCAGAGCTCGTCGAGCCACGCCGCGAGGACGCGCTTGCGCGTTTCGCCCCACGCGTGGTAGTGGCCGAGGTCGCGGTCGAGCGTCGGGAGGCGGAAGGCGACCGTGAGAACGCGCCCGCCCTCGGCGTTGTTGAAGAGCAGCGCGCCGGGCCCGACCGGCGTCGCCTCCGGCGCAAGCTCCCACGCGCGGTGGAAGAGCGTCGAGAGTTCGCGTGCGGCGGGGTCGTGCTCGCGCAGGTCCGCCGCGTTCGGGACGCCGCGATTCACGGCGCCGACGTCCCATGCTTCGAACGAGGCGCGCGGGAGGTCGCCGCGGTCGCGCGCGTCGACGCCCGTCAACGCCGCGAAGCCGCGTTTTGCGAGTTCGACTGCCGCGCCGCCGTCGAGCAGCGCGCGGTCGCGCAGGATGGTGCGGAGCTCTTCGTCGGAAAGGATCAGCACGTCGTAGGCCGAAAGCGCCCACGGGGAGTGACGAGTGACGAGTGACGAGTGACGAGTTGCCTTTGTGTTCGCGTAGGGGAAGCCGAAGCGGCCGAAGATCGAGGAGCCCCAGTCGATGCCCCAGGCGGCAGTGGCGGCGAGGGGGATGCGGACGCCCTCCCAGGCCGGGCGGAGCGCGGCGAGCGCGGGATAGAGGGCCTTGTTCCGCGCGAGCAGGCGACGGTAGGCTTCGCCGCTCGCGGGTTCCCACTCGTGGAGGTTCGTGATCCAGAGCTTCGCGCCGGAGCAGCCTTCGAGGAGGCTCATGCAGAGGTGGTAGTGCAAGATCGCCGCGGGCGTCGCCCAGCGGTTGTGCGGGCAGGTGTCGGGCTCGCACAGCACGTCCATGTCCGGCTCCGCCTGCGCGAGCTGCCACGCGGTGCCGTGGAGCCAGAACGGCACGTCGCGCAGGCCCTCGCGGATGTAGCGGCCGTTGTTGAGGCGGACGGCGCGGCGCTGCCCGGGCGCGGCGAGGATGCCGGAGAAGCGCGGCGAGAGCGGCATCTCGTAGCCGCAGCTGCAGAGGACGACCGGCAGCGCCGGATCGACCGAGTCGATCGCCGCGCGGACGTCGCGGAAGAACGTTTCCATCGACGCGGCCTGCGTTTCGTCGAACGCGCGCTGCAGCGCGGGGTCGGCGCCGGACGCGAGCGCGGCGGCGAGCTCGTCGAACGACATTTCGGCGAAGCCCGATCGCTCCGCGAGCGCGGCGCGGTGGAGCGGGCAGAGGCAGCCGCCGTAGCCCGAGCCGAGGCGCGTGTCGTCGTCGACGAGGAGGAAGTCGGGCTCCGTCGCGGCGACGAGCCGAGCGACCTGCGCGCGGACGTGGGCGCGGAAGCGTTCGTCGAGCGGGCAGCAGACGTAGGGCTTGCGTCCGTCGCGCAGCTCCAGGCGCTGGAAGGGCGACGGCGAATCGGGCTCGTAGCCGTGCCCCATCGTGGATTGGACGAGCACGCCGACGCGCAGGCCGGAACCCTCGAGCCGCTTCTTCATCGCGGCGACGAGCGGGGCGAACGCGGCGGCCTTGTCGATCGGCGGGTCGCCCTCGGGGTGGAGCGAGCAGGAGAACGCGACCGAATCGACGCAGGTCTCCCGCGCGAGGCGGCGCAGATCCGCCTCGATCTCCGCCTCGCGTCCGGCGAGGAGCGGCGCGATGTCAATCCAGAGAGGGGCGTTCACGGTCGTGTCAGTGCTGGAAGGAGCCGTCGAAGTTCGGCTTCATCTTGCTCCAATGCGGGACGTAGCCGATTTCGACCTCGGCGGCGCCGCCGGGGCGCACGGCGAGGAAGCGGAGATTTCCGTCGACCTCGAAGGGTTCGATCGACGCGCCGGGGGTGCGGCAGACGAGCCCCTTGCGCCAGTTGTAGCGCAGAACGAGACGCCCGGCGGCGGGATCGGCGGGGCGGACGACGATGCGGTTTTCGCGGACGTCGGTTTCGCCGGCGCCCTCGAAGAAGCGCGTCGGGGCGTCCGCCCACGGTTCCGCGATCCGGAAGACGGTCAGCTCCGTTCCCTGCATGCGGAACTCGGCGACGGGGACGAACGCGCCGCCGCACAGGTCGCGGAACGCGCGTTCGGCGCGGGCGTCGAGCGCGACCCAGTGCGTGATGCCGTAGGCGCGCGAGTACGCCAGGTAGCCTTCTTCCGGATGCCGGTAGGCGCGCGGCGGGCAGTCGAACTCGATCATCCCGCGCGGGAACGCGTAGTAGTCGGCGCCGAAGAACTCGCGGCCGGAGAGGACCGGCAGGTAGGCCGCGCGGCCCCAGTCGATCCGTTCGTGGATGCGGCCGGCGATCGCGATGCGGCCGCCCTCCGGGACGTTTTCGCGCACCCAGTCCGCGAATTCGCGCACGACCGGCTCGGCCTTCCACATGCGGAAGCCGGCCGCGTTGGCGGCGTGGGCGCCGGCGACGCGCAGCCCCGCGAAGAGCGCGGCGGCGAGC
>JAFPUX010000348.1 GCA_017413145.1 Kiritimatiellia bacterium
ACGGGACGCCCGTCGGCATGTGGCCGCGCGCGGGCGGCATCCCCGTCGACCCAGCCGCGCTGCACGCCGGCCTCGCCGACTTCGACCCGGTCTACTGCCCCACCCCGTCGCGCCTCGTCCTCAACGCGCGCAAGTCCGGCGCCCGCGCCGTCGGCGGCCTCGCGATGCTCGTGCGGCAGGCCGTCGCCGCGCAGCGCATCTGGAACCCCGGCCTCGCGCTCGACGAGGACGCGCTCCTCGCCTCGCTCCTCCCCGCGCTCGCCGCGGACCTCTGGCGCAAGAACGCGACGAAGGTCCTCCTCACGGGCTTCATGGGCGCGGGCAAGTCGACCGCCGGCCGCGCGCTCGCCGAGCGGCTCGGGCTGCCGTTCGCGGACCTGGACGACGAAATCGCCGCCGCGGCCGGCGCGCCGATCCCGGCGATCTTCGCCGCGAAGGGCGAGGACGGCTTCCGCGCACTCGAAACGGAGACCGCGCGCCGCGTCCTGTCGCGCCCCGGCTCGGAAGTCGTCGCCTCCGGCGGCGGCTTCCCGACGCTGGAGCGCAACCGCGCGCTCGTGCGGGAGACCAACACGCTCGTGCTGCACCTCGACGCGCCGTTCGAGACGCTTTGGGCGCGCCTCGCGGGGGGTGACGGACGTCCGCTCGCGAAGAAGAGCGAGGAGACGGCGGCCCTCTACGACCGCCGCGCGCCGATCTACCGCGCGTTCTGCGACTTCGCCGTCCCGACGACGAACGACGCGCCGGCGGACGGCGTCGCCGCCGCGCTCGCGGACGCGCTCGCCCCATCCGCGTAGCACACCGCTACGGGCGCAGCGCCAGCGCGCCGAGGGCGGCGCAGAGGAGGACGAGCTGCATGATCCGAAGCCGCCCCGCCCACAGCGCCCAGCCGGAGAACGCCGCGAGCGCCAGCGCGAAGAGCCGCACGTCCGGCAGGCCGGACCCGACGGAAAGCGGCGCCTTGAACACCGACATTTCCGCGAAGATCTTCGCCGCGACGACCATGAGCGCGACCGTCGCCGGCGCGACGCCGCGCAGCAGTCCCTTCACGAGCGGGTTCGCGCGCCACTTCTCGAGCGAACGCAGCGCGAGGACCATCAGGAAGAACGACGGCGCGAGCAGCCCCGTCGTCGCGACGAACGACCCGAGCACGCCTTGCAGGCGGTAGCCGAAGAACGTCGCGGCGTTCACGCTGATCGGGCCGGGCGTCATCTGCGTGATCGCGAGCAGGTTGTTGAATTCGTCCGCCGGCAGCTGCAGCAGCGGCGCCTCCGGCCCGACGAACTCGTCGAAGTAGACCGGTACGAGCACGTTGCCGCCGCCGAAGCACAGCAGGCCGAACTTCGCGAATGTCGCGAAGATTGCCGGGGCCGCGGCCGCGCAAGCCCCGGCCAGCAGCACGCCCGGCCACAGACCCCGCCACGGACGCCCTTCGCCGGGCGGCGTCGCGGCGCCGCCGCGGCGCGGGCGCGCCAGCTCCAGCGCGATGCCGCAGAGCATGCCGCCGACGAGCGTCCACGCGGCGTTGACGCGAAACCAGAGCACCAGCACGAGGCACGCGGCGAGCGCGACGTACGGGTAGACGCCGCGCATCACGCGGGGCCACGTCTTGACCGCCGTCCCCGCGACGATGCCCGCGAGCGCGGCGCGGAGTCCGAGGAACGCCCCCTGCAGCCACGGGTTTTCCATCGGCAGCCAGTCGTAGCCGCGCGCGACGGCGAGGATCACGACGAACGACGGAAGCGCCACGGCCGACATCGCGACCGCGACGCCGGCGACGCCCGCCATCTTGAGTCCCACGTAGGCGGCGCTGTTGCCGGCGATGAGGCCGGGGATCATCTGGAAGACGGGCAGGCGGTCGAGCAGCTCGCCCTCGCGCAGCCACTTCAGGCGCTTGCCGAACGCCTCGTCCGCCGCGACGATGATCGCATAGCCGCCGCCGACCACGCAGAGCGAGATGCGGACGTATTCGAGGAACAGCCGGAGCAGGATCCGCCGGCGCGGGGGCGGCGGCGCTTCGGACGGTTCGGCCACTACACGAGCCCCTTGTCGAGGAGGACCTTGAACGCGGCGGCGCCGCGGAAGCCGAACGGCGGGACGCGTCCCGGCGCGGGGCCGGTGGCGTCGTAGCAGAAGACCGCGGCCTCGGACGGCTCCGGGAAGCGCACCGCGCGGCGGTACGCGAACGACGCGCGCGGCAGCGTCCGCGTCGCGAAGACGCCGTCGTCGAACGCCGCGCGCCACGGTTTGCCGGCGCCGCGCGCAGCCCATTCTTCCGCGACGAGACGGGCGAGCTTGAGCGAGCGCAGCGAGAACGCGCCGTCCATCGCGTGCGAGTTCAGCAGCCGGGCGACGAAGCGCGCCCACCAGCCGCCGCGCGCCCGCGGGGCGCCGACGAAGTCCAGGCCGTCCATGTAGGCGGCCAGGCCGGGGCGCACCGGGAACGCGTCCTCGCGCACCGTCAGGACGAGGTTCGTCGAGACGCGCTCCGCGAGCTTCGCGTTCAGGTCGGCCGCGGCCGCTTCGGGGCGGTTCGGCGCGAGCGAGGGCTCGGCCTGCACGCGGACGAGTCCGTTCGGGATGGAATCGGCGAAGGCGCGCACGGGCGCGCTCTCGCGGTCGACGACGATCACGGTGCGCAGCAGCCCGCAGTGGCGCCACGCCTCGCGGACCGCGCACTCGAGGCGCGGGAAGCGCTCGTCGAGACGGTCGCGCGGCGGGACGAAGTACGCCAGCAGCGTGACCTCGGACGGCCCGCGCGCCGGCAACGGCAGCGCGCGGTCCTGCTCGAGGCGCTCTAGCTGCCACGCGGCGAGGAAATCGTCCGCGCGGCGCCGGTCGGCGTTTTTCTTGCGGCGGCGCGACATCGGCTAGGCCTTCTTGTGGAGCGAAGACGTGTCGATCTCGTCCATCGGGTTCTTCGAGTAGACCGTCTCCGGCGCGGGGTCCTGGTCCCAGCAGTTCGTCTTCGCGTTCGGGAGCGTCTGCGCGGCCCAGCGGGCGGCGTTGCCGAGGACCTTGAGGACCTCGGGCTGGCGGTAGATCGGGAACGTCTCGTGGCCCGGCGAGAAGTAGAAGATCTTCCCCTGGCCGCGCTGGAACGTCACGCCGCTGCGGAAGACGTTGCCGCCCTCGTACCAGCTGATGAACACGACGTGCGCCTCGGGCGGGATGCCGAACGGCTCGCCGTACATCTCGGTGTGCGGGACCACGAACGAGTCCGGGACGCCCTGCGCGATCGGGTGGTCCTTGTCGACGACCCAGACGCGCTCCTTCTCGCCGCACTCGCGCCAGCGCAGCGAGCAGTGCGTGCCGAGCATGCGGCGGAAGATCTTCGAGTAGTGGCCCGAGTGCAGGACCACGAGGCCCATGCCCTCGAGCACGCGCTTCTGGATGCGGTCGACGAGCGCGTCCTCGACGAGGTGGTGTCCGCAGTGGCCCCACCAGAAGAGCACGTCGGTGTTCTCGAGCAGCTCCTGCGGCAGGCCCTGCTCGGGCATGTCGAGCGAGACGGGCGTGATTTCGAGGTCGTCCGCCGCGAGCCCTTCGGCGAGCGCGTGGTGGATGCCGTTCGGGTAGAAGGACCGGATCAGGTCGGCCCAGCCGCCTTCGGCCTTCTCGTGGATGTTCTCGTTCCAGATGGTGACGCGGATCTTTTTCATGTCGTGTGTTCCGGGTTGGCCCCCGTGGGGGTGAAAGACGGCATCCATTCTACCACGCCCCCGCCCCGCGGACAAGCGCTAAAATCCGTGCGGTGCGCGGCGGCGTCCCGCGGCCGCGCACCCGACCGATGCACGGAGCCCGCGGCGCGCATGGCGCGCCG
>JAFPUX010000349.1 GCA_017413145.1 Kiritimatiellia bacterium
AGCGGCGGCGTTGAGCGCGTAGGCGTGCGCGCACCACGAGCGGCCGACGTCGCGCGTTTCGAGCAGGTCGTACCACGGGCCGTCCGGGGCGCGGCGCGGGCGCGGCATCCCGCGGTGCAGGAGCCAGACCGTCGGGACCGCGGGGTCGTTCCCGCGCTCGGCCTCTGCGAGGAGCGCCTTGAGCCCGTCCGCCTCGAACCACACGTCGTCCTCGAACACGGCGGCGACCGCCGCGCCGCCGGCGAACGCCGCGTCCCACGCCTTGCGGTGCGAAAGCGTGCATGCGATCTCGCCCGGGCGCACGCGGCGCGCGTTGGCGAGGTAGAAGCGGACGCGCGGCGCTGTGCGGCGGCGTTCGGCGTCCGACATCGCCCTCGCATCCACCGCCGGCACGCGCTCGAACGCGAGGCCGGCGTCGGCGAAGAGCTTCGCGGTGTCCGCGAGGCGCTCCGGCGCGCGGTCGAGGTTGATGACGAAGCTCTTCATCGGTGCAGGAGGGCGCGGGCGAGGTTCACGGCCTGGATCGCGCGGGTGTGCAGCGCGCCGGGGTGCGGGGTGCGGAGGCCGAGCTTGTGCGGCGGGCGGCCGGGGTCGCGGGCGCCGAGCTCCCGCATCAGCGCGCGGTAGGACTCGCGGTGCGGCGCGACCTTCGCGAGCCACGCGGCGCGGACGCGCCACGGGTCCGGCGGCGCGGCGAGCCAGCGCTCGATGCCGGCTCCGACGGCGTCCGGCGTCGCGTCGACGGAGGCGACGAACTCCGGCGGATACACGACGTCGCGCCCGCCGAGCGCGGGCGTGTCGACGACCGGGAGCCCGCAGAGCAGGTATTCGCTCGAGGCGAAGCACGCGCCCTCGCGCGCGGAGAGCGCCAGGCCGCAGCGCGCCCGCGCGAGCAGCGCCGAAATCTTCGCGCCGGAGAAGAACGGCATCCAGGTCGCGCCGGCGAAGCGCTCGCGCATTTCGCGCACGTAGTCCGCCTCGTCGGGACGCGTCTGCGCGCCGAGGAAGAGCAGGCGCGGGGCGAGCGCGGGCGGGATCAGGCCGTGGCGCTTGAACGGGGTGAGGCGCGCGATGTAGGCCGCATCGTAGCGCTTCGCGGCGCGGATCGGACGGTAGCGGCGCTCGTCGAGGAACGCGTTCTGGTGGACGAAGCGCGCCTCGACGCCGCGCCTGCCGAGCGCCTCGCATTCCTTCTCCGTGTTGCCGAGCGCGATGATCCGCGCGGACGCCGGCGCCTCCGCGCGGAACGCGGCGACCGCGGCCGCGAGACGGTCCGCGGCCTCGTCGCTCTCGTGCTCGAACCCGAGCTGCAGCAGGAACACCGCGCGCGGCTGTTCCCGCGCGAACGCGGCCAGCTCGCCGGCGTGCGCGGCGAAGTCGCTGTCGTAGGCCGCGAGCACGGGCGGATCGGGGCAGAGCGCCGAAATGGTCCCCGCGCGGAGAAGCTGGTCGATCGCGTTCATGGCAAGGAATTCTAGCAGAACCCGAGCGTCGGGGCAATGCGGTTTCCGGGAAAATCAGACGCGCTCGAGGCGGTTGGACGGGTCTTTCCACCGCCAGTCGCCGCCGAGGAGGGGGTCGGCGTTCCACAAGTCCCAGTCGAACCGATCGAGGCGGAGCGTGCCGAGTCTCTCGTGCGCGACCGTTTCGAGAAGCGCGGTTCCGGCGGCGTCGAGGAAGGCGAGGTCTTCGGGACGGTCCGGCGCGCACCACGCGAAAAGGGCCGGCGCGCCGGTCGCGAGGAACTTCGACACGACGGGCGTCAGGGGCGCGACGAGAACCGTGGCCTCGCCTTCGGCAAGCCGCGTTCCCGGCCATTCGCCCCTGCGTTCCGCCTTCGCCCCCGCCGCCAGAAATCCCTCGTAGAGCTTCTTCGCCCGGCCCGGCAGGCGTCCGTCCCGCACGACGAGCGAGGCGGAACGCGCCCGCGCCGCGAGGAACTCCACCAGCGCTGCATACCGCTCGCCGGCGAAATCGCCTTCGAAGGAGAACGCGGCGAAGGGCTCGACGAGCCGAACCGGCATTCGTGGACGAAACCGGTTCCTCGCGTCCGCTCCGCGCGGAACGCGGGTGACGAACTCGAGGTCTTCGTCCGGTATCGACTCAGAGCAAAGTCCCATTTTTTCGGTGTCCATCAGAAAACCGCCGCCAGGACAGGCCCAAGCCACGCCCTCCTCCGTTCCGGGACCGAAAACGGCCCGGACGACGCCGCCGTCGTCGCCCGCGATCCGAACGCGGTCGCCCGGCAGGATCTCTTCCCCCGTGGAATACCGCAGTGGGAATCGGCTGCACTCGCATCCCGCTTCGAGCCGGCGGCGCAGGACGCGGTACCAGCGGCCGGCTTCCTTTTCGTCCTTGTCGACGCCGTCGCCGAAGAGGTAGGCGTCGCCCGCGCGGAGCGCGGCCTCCGCGTGTCCGGCTTCCGCGGCCTTGCGGTACCAGGACAGCGCGGCGGCGCGGTCCTCCGGCGTGCCTTCGCCGTTCCAGAGACAGGTGGCGAGGTGGAACATCCCGTCCATTTCCCCCGCTTCGGCCGCTTGGCGGAAACAGGAGAGCGCGGCGCCCTCGTCCTTCGGGACACCCTCGCCCGAGAGATGGCAGAGACCGAGGTAGACCGTGGCCTCGGCGTGCCCCTTTGCGGCCGCCTTCGCGAACCACGCGGCGGATTCCGCGCGGTTCTCCGGCATCCCCTCGCCGTGCCAGAGCATCCACCCGACGGCGAATTCCGCCTGCATGTCGCCTTCTTGCGAAGAAGCCGGATCCGCGCTTCGCGGTCTTCTGGCTTCTTCGTGCTTTTCGCGGCCATGGTCGGGAAATGCTTGGCGGTTGGAGAAAACGAGTCGCTGAGAGGCGCTTTACCGTCCTTTTTTGATAATCTTGTGGCGAATCTTCACGATGGCGAAGTTGAATTCGATCTCGGTTTCCGACGTCGCGGTCCTGAGGTTGTCGCCCACGACGCCCGCGAGAAGTTCGCCGATGCGGTGGAGGAGGGTTTGCTGCTGGTCGCCGCCGTCCTTGACGGTCTGGAGGGCCTCCGCGGTCCGTGCCAGTTCGCGAACCTGCGCATAGGTCTCGATGATCGCCAGGGTGGTTTGCACCGCCCGCTCGCCCTTGAGAATCGTCGCCAGCATATAGAGGCCGCGTTCGGTGAAGGCGGTCGGAGCATGGCGCAACCCCTGTCTGACCGCGATCTTTTCCTCTTCGGGCAAATTGGACATCAAAAATTTTGATCTCCAATCCTCGAACTCTTCGGCGGTCAAGTGGAGGAGGTAACCGTCGGGAAACTTCGCCGGATTGTTCTTGACGGCTTGGTTGATTTCTCGGGTCTCCACCCCGTACAGGGAGGCGACGTCGCGGTCGAGCAGAGTCGGTTGGCCCCGAACGACCAGCATACGGGCCTTCACGGCTTCCGTGTCGATGATTGCGGGAGTGTTGGACATGCGGATTTCCTTGCGGTTGGACGAGGAGAAACAGAAAACGGCGTGCGTGGCGGGGTGGCGCGCGAATGAGTGGGAGCATAGCAGAACCGGCTTGCCTCGGCAAGCCGGTTCTGCACTGGACATTCCCCGCTTTTTCCGCGGGTGCGCCGGGACGCCCCGCGGGGCGTCCCGG
>JAFPUX010000350.1 GCA_017413145.1 Kiritimatiellia bacterium
GCGGTCGCCGCCGCTTCGAGCTCGGCGAAGCGGGCTTCGAGCGCGGCGAGGCGCGCGGCAAGCTGCTCGGTGGCGGCGGCGTCCATCCGCGCTAGCCCTCCGGCTCTTCGGCGGGCGCGAGCGCGGCCGCGACGGCGGCGATCTTCGCCGCGACGCGCGTCCAGTGCGCGATCATGTCCTGCGCGAGCTCGGTCAGTTCGGCGCACGAGGCGGAGTCTTCGAGCGAGTAGACGCCGCCCGAGGTGCGGAGCGTCACGCGCGCGGCTTCTCCGGCGCCGCTGGATTCGATGATGGTTTCGATGGTGCCGTTGGAGGTGGTGCCGTCGGTGCGGCGCAGGTCGGAGGAGACGGTCTTTTTCTGGTCGTCGGTGTCGGTGATGTGGGCTGCCATGGTGGGGTTCCTTTTTGGGGTTGGGTCGGGGTGGGGGTCAGTCGATGGCGGGCATCCAGTCGCCCGTCTTGACGGTCACTTTGTCGGAGACGTAGCCGCGGCGCACGGTGCCGGTGGAGAGTTTGACGGGGCCGGGGCCGGAGACGTGCGAGAGCTCGGGGTCGCCGCCTCCGAGGTGTTGGTATGCGGTGCGGACGCTCATGCTTCCGGCGAGCACGTCGTGCGTATAGATGTCGGTCCGCGTCTGGTCCACGAATTTTCCGAGCTTGTTCCGGACGCGGCGTTGGAGCTTTTTCTGCGTTTGGTACGAGAAGGAGCTGTTTCCCGCGGCGCCGGAGGTGCCGCCCTCCGCCTCGTACCACGTCGGCGTCAGCGTCTGCACGCCGTCCCATCGGTCGAATTCGTTCCAGGAGCCCGTGATGTGCTGCGTGCGCTCCTTGGTCGCGCCGTCCGTGGGAACCGCCGTCGCGTTGCGGAAGACCTTGACGGTGACGGTTCCTTCCTTTCCTTCGCCGTTGTAGACGGTGTAGGAAAACGTCTGCACGACTTCCTTCGCGCTTTCGGTCGTCTCGGTGCCGACGGTCTTGCCGTCGGGATACGTGATGCGCTCGGTGCGGACGATCTTCCCGTTTCCCCCGCTCGCGGCGCCGCCGGCGACGGCGGGGCCGCTGTCGGTGGCGGTGTGGGAGAGCGCGGTGTCGGTTTCGCCGTGGCGCGTTTCGTCGAGCTTGTCGTTGTCGCGGCTCGAAATCTGCCCGTCGAGCTTGCCGAATTCGTTCAGGGACGCGCTGCCCGAGGTGACGGCGCCGGAGCCGGTGGGCATGTCGTCGAAGTTGCGGAAGACCGTGTGATGCACGTCCTGCACGAAGTGGCCGCTGCCTTCTTTCGTCGTGAAGGTCCGCGACTGCGCCTTCGCCGTCTCGACGGTGCGCGTGCCGACCGTCTTGCCGTCCGGGTACGTGACGCGCTCGGTGCGGACGATCCGGCCGTCGCCGCCGCTCGCGGTGCCGCCATCGACGCCCGGGCCCGCGTCGGTCGCCGCATGGGAGAGGGCGGTGTCGGTTTCGCCGTGGCGCGTTTCGTCGAGCTTGTCGTTGTCGCGGCTCGAAATCTGCCCGTCGAGCTTGCCGAATTCGTTCAGGGACGCGCTGCCGCTCGTCACCGCGCCGGAGCCGGCGGGCATGTCGTCGAAGTTGCGGAAGACCGTGTGATGCACGTCCTGCACGAAGTGGCC
>JAFPUX010000351.1 GCA_017413145.1 Kiritimatiellia bacterium
CGCCGCGCTCGCGCGCCGGGTCGGCGCCCGCGCCGCCGCCGAACTGCGCGCGCTCGCCTTCGGCGTCGACTCGCGCGAGGTCGAGACGGAGCGCGAAGAGAAGTCGATTTCCCGCGAGCACACGTTCCCGGTCGACACGGACGACCGCGCGCTCGTCCTCGACAAGCTCCTCGAGCTCGCGTCCGACGTCGCCGCGCAGGTCCGCGCCGCCGGCAAGTGGGCGGCGACGGCGCACTACAAGCTCCGAACGGACGACTTCCGCACGATCACGCGCCAGCGCCCGTTCGACGCCCCGGCGCAGGACGACTTCACCTGCCGCGAGGCCGCCCGCGCGCTCTTCGGGGCGAATCCCGCCGCGCGCCCCGTGCGCCTCGTCGGCTTCGGCGTCAGCGGCTTCTCCGATTCGCGCCCCGAGCCCGAGCCCTCGCTTTTCGGCCCCGCGGAACGGGACGAACGCGCCGCCAAGCGAGAATCCCTCTCCCGCGCGATGGACGACATCCGCGCCCGCCTCGGCGCGGACGCGGTCCGCGTGGCGCCCGCCGCCCGGGACCGCTAGGGCCCGACGTCCGTCCGCTCCGCCGCGTCGAGGCCGAGTCGGCGCGCCAGCCGGGGCGGGACGTTGAGTTCCAGGATGGCCCGGAGACGCCGCCGGTCGAAGAGGGGCGCCCGCGTCGCGAGGAGGATCTTGTCGTAGAACGCGTGCAGCCCGGGATCGACGATCCGGTTTTCGCCGCTTTCGACCGATTCGACGTAACCCGCGGGAATCGGCCGGGGGACGTGCCCGATGCGGAAGCCGGTCCCTTCGACCGGCGCCGACGGAACGTGGGCGAGGAAGGCCTCTCCCAGCGCATACCGGTCCGTCAGGTACAGGTCGGGGTTGCAGTAGACGATGATTCCGTTGGCCTCCTTCGCGAACGCCCGCCCGCGTCCGGCCGCCCGGATGCGCTTGACCTCGGCCGGAGACCACGTCCGTTCGAATCTCCATTTCCGGTGGAGCAGGTTGGGGAGGAATCCCGTGTACCGGTAGTAGTAGACGCGTTCGTCGACGATCCCGCCGGGGACCGGGAAGCCCTCGCCCAGCAGGAACCGGCGTCCGCCGATCGCGCAGACGCAGGCGGTCCACGCCAGGAAAAAGGCCGGCGCGGCCCAGGCGAAGGTCCGGAGGCGCCGCGATCCGTCCGCCGCCGCCGCCGCGGAGGTCCGTCCCGTTCCGGACGCGAAGAGCAGGCAGACGGACAGGAAGAACGGAACCGTGAAATGGCGGCCGAGCATGAAGTCGCCCCCGATCCGGGCCACGTAGGCCAGATAGAGCAGGACGCCGGCGGAGAGCAGACGGACGCCGCGGTCACGCCGCGGGGAAAGAAGCGGGAAGGCCGCCGCGAGCGGGAGGAGGACGACGGCCGGATCGACCAGCGCCGTCGCGAGGAAATACGAGCATCCCCGCAGGAAATACGCCCCGGCCGGGATGCCGGTCCCCAGCTTCGCGTAAGCCGTGTTCGGGAAGGGGAAGCCGTAGTAGAACGTGCAGAACGCCTCCCAGAGAACGAACGGGAGGAATCCGATGAATCCGGCCAGGAGGCCATTCGCCCGCCCGACGCCGTTCTCCCGGAAGAGAAACGCCCACGCCAGGAACGGCAGGTAGAGCAGGACGTTGTCCATGCGCGTGCCCGCGGCCAGCGCCGCCAGGAAGCCCAGGCGGAGCAGGGCGCGGAAGTCGCGCCGCCCGTCCGTCGCGGCGGCGGCCATGCAGGCCGCGAGGAGGTACAGCGCGCAGTTTTCGAGACCGGAGGCCGAATAGGTGAGGAAGGAACGGTCGGCGCACAGCAGGAACGCCGCGAAGACCTGCCACGGCTTCCGGCAGAAGACGAAGAACAGCACCCAGACCGCGGCCAGGGAGAGCGCGACGTCGACGAGGGTCGACGTGACGAACATCTCCCGCGTGAAGAAGTGGGCGCCCGCGACGAGCAGCGTGAAGAACGGGCACGTGGTGGCCAGGACCCGTTCGCCGGCGTTGTAGACGAAGCCGTCCCCGCGGACCAAGTGTCCCGCCATCGCGTAGGCGTGGAAAGCGTCGTCGCTCCGCCACGCGAACAGGACGACGAGGAGGGCCGTCGCCGCGAACGCCGCGCGACGGGCGGTCCGGAGACGGATCGCCGGATCGCCGGAGCGGATTGTCCCGAGGATGGCGGGAACGGGATTCTTCATGTCGGACTCCGTCGGGGAGGCGCTCCGCCGTCGTGGCGGGATCGTCCCGGACCGGAAGAGGCTGGAGCCAGCGGTGAGATTCAAACTCACGAAGGGTCGCCCCGACGGTTTACAAAACCGTTGCCGTTGGTCACTTGGCTACACTGGCGTTGAAACGCACGCCATTCTAGCCGAAACGGGCGCGCCAATCAAGTCCGGAATCCGCGCTGGGGGCGCGTTCGGCTGTAGGCGGCGGGGCGGGGGAGTGCCTACGGAAGTAGGCAGCCGGAACGGGAGGGGCGTCGGCCGATTTCCCCGGTTTTCCGCGGATTCGGTTTCTGTTGAATTCTGGCACGGGAAGTGCTATAATCGAAGCCGTTCCTTCCGCATGCAAGCGGAAGGCGCGACTTTCCTGAAACCAACACCCACAAACCACATGAAAAGAACAGCCATCCCGTTGTTCGGAATCGCCGCGCTCGCGTGCGCGGTTCCTTCGTTCGCGGACGAGGCGCCGGACGCCGGCGCCGGTCCCCAGGCCGTGCTCGCTTCGCGCGACATCGGCGATCCCGAAGCCAACGTCTGGGAAGAAGGCGGCTGGCCCACCACGACCGGCGACTTCGGCCCGCTCGACGTGCGGCCCGACGATCCCGACGCGCCCAAGGGCCACAAGGCGCTGCGCCTCACGATCCACTACGGCGCCTACGCGTTCGGCGGCTGGAGCGCCCACCCGAAGGCGCAGACGCTTCCCGGCAAGGTCGTGAAAATCACCGGCTGGTGCCGCGGCGGCAACACCAACAGCTGGGGCATGGGGATGAACTTCGTGGACGCCAACACGAACTCGTTCTCGTTCAACATCCCGGCCAAGCCGCTCGTGTGGGAGAAGTTCGAATACAAGATCCCGGAGACGGTCACGGGCAAGGATCCCGAGACGGGCAAGAACGTCCAGATGCCGATCCGCTTCCCGATCAAGGTCGATTCGATCTCGCAGCACAACTGGGGCGACCGCAACAACCCCAACAAGATCGACCGCGAGCTCCAGGTCTACGACCTGCGCGTCCACACGGACATGTCGCAGATCCCGGTGAAGGACCGCCCCTACGAAATCGGCGTCTCGTTCCCGACGATCGCGAACTGCTTCTACTACGGCGAGGAGAAGCCCGTGATCCGCATCTCCGTCGGCAGCTGGCTCGGCGAGGAGCGCACGATCCGCTCGACCGCCGAGGTCGAAAGCGCGACGGGCGAGAAGCGCACGGTGAAGATTCCCGACGCGAAGGTGCTCGACAGCGCCGCCATCACCGTCGATTCGCCGTTCCAGGAGCCGGGCGCCTACACGCTGCGCCTCAAGTCGACGGGCTTCGACCAGCCCTACGAGTGCGAGCACCGCTACGCGATCATCAAGCACCCGCCGGAACTCACGGACAAGCAGAAGGACGACTCGTCCTACGGCATCAACGTGCACGGCGGCGGCTACGTCGGCTACGACAAGTTCGCCAAGCTCGGCTTCGTCTGGGTCCGCGACTACGCGTTCAACTTCCTCTGGATGAAGCGCGCCCGCGGCGACGGCAAGTACGCCGGCTGGCCCTGGTACCCGAAGATCATCAACGCCGCCGAGAACGTCGGCATGCGCACGCTGCCGTGCCTCATGAACGCCGCGCCCTGCCGCGCCGAGGACCCCGACACGCCCACGGACGAGTGGCGCCGCGACATGGCGCTCATCGTCTCGACGTTCCCGAACCTCACGGCGTTCGAGCTCGACAACGAGCACGGCTGGCCGCTCGACGAGAAGTACGGCGAGTACCACCGCGTCTTCGCCGAGATCATGAAGGCGTGCCGCCCCGACGCGCTCTCCGTCCAGGAGGGCTGCGGCGGCATCCACCTCTCCGGCGCCCGCAAGCACGTCCTCAACGGCAAGTTCAAGGACCTCAAGGTCCTCAACGGCCACCGCTACGCCGGCATGGTCGGCCCCGAGATCTCCCGCCAGAACTTCAACGTCGCGGACCTCGTCGCCGACGAAGCGAAGATCTACCAGCGCGACCTCTGGCGCCAGTGGAAGCTCATCTCCGAGCTCGACGGCGTGAAGCGCCAGCGCTGGATCACCGAATGGGGCTGGGACACCCGCGCCGGCCAGATCGTCTCCGAGTGGGAGCAGGCCGCCTACATGCAGCGCGAGTGGGTGCTCGCCCTCGGCAACGGCATCGACAAGCTCTTCTGGTACTGGTACTACGACAGCGACACGCCGAACCCGATGAACTTCTTCGACGGCTGCGGCATCTTCGACCGCTTCCGCGAGCCGAAGCCCGTCGCC
>JAFPUX010000352.1 GCA_017413145.1 Kiritimatiellia bacterium
CGCCCCGGTAGAGCGCGGCGAGGTCCTCGCGGAGCGCGTAGCTCACGCGCGTTAAGCGCTCGCCGGGCGGGAGCGCGGCGACCGCGGCCTCCACGGCGGGTTCGCCGAGGCGCGCGCGGCCGACGAGCACGAGGCGGTGCGGGATCTTGTCGCAGATGCGGCCGTAGGCCGCGACGGCGGTCGCGAGGTCCTTGTGCGGGTAGGTATTGCCGACGGCGAGCAGGACGGGATCCGCGGCGCGCGTGAGCGCGAGGACGCGCTCCGCGACGAACGAGCCGGAGAGCGGTTCGGCGAACGACGGATCGGCCGCCTCGGGCGTGACGACGACGCGGTCGGGCGGCGTCCCGGGCAGCTGCGAGAAGATCTCCTGGCGCGAGAACTCCGACGGCGCGAGAACGACCGCGCTGCGCCGCACCGCGGACGGAACCGCGCGCCGCATCGCGGCGAGCGCGAGCGGCGGGAAGTCCTCCGGGAAGTGCCGGTACTGCATGTCGTGGATCGTCGTCGCCTGCGGGCAGCGGACGCGCGCCGGCGCGGCGTTGCCGGGGTTCCAGAGGACGTCCGCGCCCGCGGCGCGGACGAGCCGCGGCAACGCGAACTTCTCGAAGAGCACGCGGCGCACGCGCGACGTCGCGCGGACGCCGGTGTCGACGACGGTCGTGCGCGGCGCATCCCGCAGGTCGAGCGCGAGCGCGCGGCGGTTCTCCGCGTTGGCGAAGACGACGAGAGCCTCGTCCGGCGCGAGCCTCGCGGGCAGCTCCGCGAGTGTGCGGCGCAGGTAGGTTTCCGTGCCGCCGACCTCGCCGGGGACCAGGAAGAGCGCGTTGACCCCGATTTTCACGAGACGGGGCCCTCCGCGTGCTCGTGCTCGGGGATGCGGACCGCCTCGGGCGGGTCGTTGTCGACGCGGCCCTCGGTGACGGGCGACGGCGAACGCGAGAGAACGTGCTTGTAGAGGAAGACGATGGCGTGGGCGAGCGCGTGGTGGACGACCGACGTGGGCGCCCACGTGCCGGCGTCCGCCTGCGCGGCGTCGAGCTCCTCGCGGAACTGGCGCTCGAAGTTCGCGCCGCTGATCGATCCGGGCGTCCAGCGGAAGAACGCCGTGGCGGGGTGAGGGACCGGCACGCCGCCGCCCTGGCGCCACAGGCGCAACCAGAGATCGTAATCCCACGCAGCCTTGAGGTCCGTGCGCAGCGGGCCCGCCGCCTCCCACGCGGAGCGGCGGAAGACGGTCGCCGGTTGCGAGACGTAGTTGAGCGTGCGCAGCACGGTGCGGCACGAAAGCGGGAACCAGAAGTTCTTGAAGCGCGTCACGAAGCGGCGGATTTCGCGGCCCTCCGCGTCGATGATCGGACAGTGTCCGAAGCAGAAGGACGCCTTCGGGTGGCGGCGCAGGATGTAGTCCGAGCGCAGCAGCGCGTGGGGGGCGTACTCGTCGTCGGAGTTGAGCCAGCCGAGGTAGTCGCCGCGGGCTTCGCGCAGGCCGCGGTTGATCGCGTCGGCCGGGCCGGTGTCTTTTCCCGGGAGGAAACGCGTGTCGGGGTGAGCCCACCGCGCGACGATCTCCGCGGTGCGGTCGGTCGAACCGCCGTCCACGACGATGTGCTCGACGCGGACGCCGTCGTCGCGCTGCATCGCCACGGTGCGCATCGTTTCGTCGAGGAACCGCTCCGAGTCGAGCGTCGGCGTCACGATGGTGAAAAACGGCGTCTTGTCGCCGCGCGGGAACGGTTTTTGGCGGCTCACGGCGCGGGGTCGCTCCAGGTCGCGGGAAGGCGCGCGAGGCCGTCGAACCACCGCGGCGCCGCCAGGCGCAGTAGGAGGCGGTTTTCGAGGCGGTGGAAGTTCTTCTCGTGGTCGGCGCTGTGCAGCGCGAAGGAGAGGGCCCAATCGCCGGCGGCGAGGTTCGAGAGGTCCAGTTCGAGGTCGAGCCCGCCTTCGCCCTCGGCGAAGGGAATCTCGCGGCCCGCGATCTGCGTATTGCTGCCGAAGAGCACCGCGCCGTCGGACGCGCGCGCGATCGAGAAGCCGCACACCGGCCGTTCGACGCGCGCCGTCGCATGCCAGCGCAGGCGAACGACCGCTCGGTCTCCGGACACGACGGCGCGGTCCGCGGACGCCGCGCCCGTGGCGGGGTCGACGAGCTCGACCTTCGTGAAGCGCATTTCGCCGGTGCCCCATTCGCGCGAACCCGCGGCGGCGGCGAGCTCGCCCATCGATTCGGCCTGGTAGCCCTGCACGACCGCGTCCGCGTCGCCGAGGCCGACGAGCCGCCCGTGCGAAAGGTGCGCGATGCGGTCGGACACGCGGCGGATCGTGTTGATGTCGTGCGAAATGAGGATCATCGACTTGCCGGCGCGGCGGAACTCGTCCATCTTGTCGAGGCACTTGCGCTGGAACTCCGCGTCGCCGACGGCGAGCACTTCGTCCACGAGCAGCACGTCCGGATCGACCTGCACGGCGACGGAGAAGCCGAGCCGCACGTACATGCCGGAGGAGTAGAAGCGGACCGGCTCCTCGATGAACTCGCGCAACCCCGCGAACTCGACGATCTCGTCGAAGCGCGCGCGCATCGTCTCGCGCGGGATGCCCATGATCGCGCCGTAGAGCATCACGTTCTCGCGGCCCGTCAGGTCCGGGTGGAACCCGGCGCCGAGCTCCAGCAGCGAGCTCACCGTGCCGCGCGTGCGGGCCGCGCCTTCGCTCGGGCGCATCGTCCCCGCGACGATCGAGAGCAGCGTAGACTTGCCGGCGCCGTTCGCGCCGATCAGGCCGAGCGTCTCGCCGCGGCGGACGCGGAACGTGACGTCGTCCAGCGCGGTGAAGACGCGCCCGCGGCGGCCGCGCAGCGCGTCCACGACCGCCGTCTTGAGCGAACGCGCCGTCCCCGCGAGGCGGAAGCGCTTCGTCACGTGCGACACGTCGATCGCCCAGTTCCCGTCCGTCCCGCTCACAGCACGTCTCCGAAGGAACGGTCCCCGCGCCGCAACGCGAAGACGCCGAGAAGAAACACGAGCGCCGCCGACGCGACGGACGCGAGAATCCACCAGGCCGACGGCGCGGCGGCGGCCGGCGCGCCCCACGCGGCGAGCGTATCCGGACCGGGGACGAGCTCGTCGCCCATGAGTCCGCGGCGGTACATCGCGAGGACGCCCGTCATCGGATTGAGGTACACCAGACCCCGCCACGCGTCCGGCAGCGGCGCCGCCGAAACCTGCATGGCCGGGTAGTAGAACACGGGCGTGAGGAAGAACCACGCCAGTTGCCCGACGCCGACGATGTGTTGCGTGTCGCGGAAAAAGACGTTGAGCGTCGAAACGAGATACGAAATTCCGAGCGCGAGGACGAAATGCAGCGCGACCGCCGGGACAAGCCAGTAGGCGCGGCCGAGGCGCAGATGGCCGGCGAGCGCGAGGTAGAGCAGCAGCGGCACGAGCGTGAGGAGGAAATTCACCGCGTTGGCGAGCGTCGTCGAAAGCGGCAGGATCGCGCGGGGAAACCAGACCTTCTTGACGAGATTCGAGTTGCCGGCGATCGCGTACAGCGAATCGTTGAGCGTGCCGGCCGTGAAACCCCAGACGACGACGCCCGTGACGAGGAACGGCAGGTAGCCGCCCCCGCCGCCGAACTTGAGGATGCGCGCGAAGATCGCGTACATGAGGATCGTCGCGGCGGGCGTGAGCAGCGACCAGAAGAACCCGAGGGCGGAGCCCTTGTAGCGGATCTTCAGGTTGCGGATCGCGAGGATGCGGGTCAGCTCGCCCCACTTGCGGAGCGGACCGCCCGCGGCGCGCCCGTTTCCGGTCGTTTCGTCGTTCATGCGGTTGCGCGGGATTCTACCACACCCCCGCGCGCGAAAGCAAACGCGCGCGGTTGCCGCGGGCCGGCGGTTTTGGTAGACTCCGCGGGCATGGAAACGATCCCTTCCTTCGCGGACGAGCTCTCCGCGTGGCTCGGCGAGCGCTTCGCCGCCGCCTTTCCCGACTGCCCCGAGGCCGCGCGCGCCGGGCGCGTCGTCCCGAGCGCCAAGGCCGGCTTCGGCGACTTCCAGTGCTCGGACGCGATGGCCCTCGCGCGTCCGCTCAAGCTGCCGCCGCGCAAGATCGCCGAGGCCGTCCTCGCGGGCGCGGCGCTCCCGGACTGCGTCGAAAAGGCCGAAATCGCCGGCGCGGGCTACGTGAACCTGACGCTCAAGGGCGAAGCCCTCGCCGCGCGCGCGGCGGCCGTCGCCGAGGACGCCGCGCACGGCGGCGTCCCGCAGACCGGCGCCGGGAAGACCGTCGTCGTGGACTACTCCAGCCCCAACGTCGCCAAGTCGATGCACATCGGTCACATCCGCTCGACCGTCATCGGCGGCTCGCTCGTGGAGATCTTCCGCGCGCTCGGCTTCACGGTCGTCGGCGACAACCACATCGGCGACTGGGGCACGCAGTTCGGCATCATCATCAAGGGCTGGCGCGAGTTCGCGGACAAGGACGCCATCGCGCGCGACCCTGTACCCGAGCTGGAGCGCATCTACAAGGAAAGCTACGCCCGCGCGAAGGCGGACGAAGCGTGGATGGACGCCTGCCGCGCCGAGACCGTGAAGCTCCAGCAGGGCGACCCGGAGAACCGCGCGCTCTGGCAGGACTTCATCCGGATGTCGCGCCACACGTTCGACGAAATCTACGACCGCCTCGGCATCTCGTTCGAGACGACGCGCGGCGAGAGCTACTACCAGCCGCAGCTCGCCGCGATGGTCGAGCGGCTCGAAAAGACGGGACTCGCGCACGAGAGCCGCGGCGCGGTCGTCGTCGACCTGCGCGACCTCGACCCCGCCTACGCGGAGCAGTCGCGCAAGGCCGTCGAGAGCGCGCTCGCCAAGGGCGACCGGGAGAGCGCCGCGCGCGAGGACGGCAAGTGGATCTGCATCGTCCGCAAGGAGGACGGCGGGTTCAACTACAACACGACCGACCTGGCGACGATGGAAACGCGCGAGAAGGACTACCGTCCCGCGAAGATCGTCATCGTCACGGACGACCGCCAGATCCCGCACTTCCAGCAACTCTTCGCGATCACGGAGAAACTCGGGCTCGTCACGCCCGGGACGGACCTCGTGCACGTCGCGTTCGGAACGATCACGGACGAAAACGGCCACCCGTTCTCGACGCGCCAGGGCGGCATGCCGAAGCTCAAGGAGCTGCTCGACGAGGCCGCCTCGCGCGCGCTGGCGATCGTCCGAGAGAAGAACCCCGACCTGCCGGACGCCGATGCCCGCGCGCTCGCCGAGACGATCGGCATCGGCGCGGTGAAGTACTCGGATCTCGCGATGGATCCGATTACGACGATCCGCTTCTCGTGGGACGCGGTCCTTTCGCTCCAAGGCAACTCCGGCCCGTACCTGCAGTACGCCCACGCGCGCATCCGCTCGCTGCTGGCCAAGTACGCCGAGACGTTCCCCGGCGAGGACTGGCGCACCGCGCCGATCCGTCCGGACGACCCGCTGGAGCGCGCGCTCGCGCGCCGCATCCTCGCGTTCCCGGAGACCGTCGCCGCCGCGGGCGCCAAGTGCCGCCCGAACCTCGTCGCGGACTACCTCTTCTGCCTCGCGCAGGACTACAGCTCCTTCTACCAGAAGCTCTCCGTTCTCAAGGCCGAAGATCCCGCCGTGCGGGCCGGCCGCGCGCGCCTGTGCGCCGCCGTGGCGTCCGTCCTGAAGCGGGGCCTCGCGCTGCTCGGCATCCAGGCCCCGGAACGCATGTAGTCCGGCTCCGTCCGCAGAGGAACCCGCGGACCCGAAACGAAAGAGCCCTCCGGAGCGGACGCTCCGGGGGGCTCTTGCAAGAAAACCTTGGCGGCGCGCTACTCTCCCGCGGCCGACTGCCGCAGTACCCTCGCCACTGGGGCCCTTCACTTCCGAGTTCGGAATGGGATCGGGTGTTGCCTCCCCGCCATGGCCACCAAGGAAAAAACGCCGAAGAAGAAG
>JAFPUX010000353.1 GCA_017413145.1 Kiritimatiellia bacterium
ATGAAGTCGAGCCCCGCCTCGACGGAGAGCGTGAGCAGGTCGAGCACGAACGGCAGCGCGCGCACGATCGCGGTCTGGCGGCGGCGCACCGCGGCGCGCAGCCACAGCAGCGGCCACATGTAGAGCAGCAGCACGCCGAGCAGCGCGACGGGCGGGAAGAGCCCGGCCGTGCGCGGGCCGCCGCCGCGCAGCGCGAGGTGCGCGGCGAGCACCCAGAACGGGCCGAGGCAGAGCGGGAGCAGGAGCTTGAGCGAGAGGTATTCCCACGGCGCGAGCAGGCCGTCGAATCCGCCCGAGGCGAGCATCGCGCCGACACGGTCCCGGACGGCCGCGAACGACGGGCCGCGGAAGAGCTTCTCCACGTTCGGCGCGAGCGGGAGAAGCATCCGGAAGACGAGCGGGAGGCGCCGCTCCTGGCGGCGGCCGTCCGCGAGCGTCACGTAGGTGACGCGTTGCGCGACGAGCGCCGCGTAGGCGGCGAACAGCCCCGCGGCGACGGCCCAGAGCAGGACGGAAGCATACGCGAACGCGGAGGGGAACACGGGGACCTCCGGGCCGGCGGGATTAGGCGAACTTGAGGGCTTCCCAGTCCGCGAACTCCATGATCACGATGAAGATGAAGATCAGGGTCGAGATCACGGCGAGAACGGCCGCCCAGCCGAAGCGGGGCGCGCGCTCGACGGCGGCGGCGCCGGGGCCGACGCCCGCGTTGTCGATCTTGTGGCGGGAGGACACGTAGATGCCGCCCGACGGCTGCGCGGGCGCGGCGCCTTCGGCGGGCGCGGCGCCGTCGGGGGCGGGAGCCGCTCCGTCGGCCGCGGGGGCGACGGGCTTGGCCGCGATGGTGGGTTCCGCTTTCTTGATTTTGAGGGTCTTGGCCATGGTGAGCTCCTGTATGGGGACGGAGTATAGCGGATACGCCGCGGGAAATCAAGGGGTTTCGACGACCACGCGGCGACCCTCGACGCGGAGGCGGCCGGCGGCGAGGAGACGCAGCGCCTCGGGGTAGGCTTTGTGCTCCTCGACCTGGATGCGCGCGTGGAGCGTCTCGGGCGTGTCGCCGTCGAGCACCGGCACCGCGCGCTGCACGATGATCGGGCCGGTGTCCGTCCCGGCGTCGACGAAGTGCACCGTGACGCCCGCGACCTTCGCGCCGTAGTCCAGCGCCTGCTTCCACGCCGCGACGCCCGGGAACGACGGCAGCAGCGCGGGGTGGATGTTGAGCACGCGGTTCGGGAACGCGGCGAGGAGCTTCGGCTTCACGATGCGCATGAAGCCCGCGAGCGCGACGACCTCCGCGCCGTGCGCCTTGAGGTGCTCGATGTAGCGGTCCTCGGCGGGCCCTTCGAGCTTCGTCTTGAACGGCGCGGGGTCGAGGTAGTCGGCCGGGATGCCGTGCTTGCGCGCGCGGTCGAGAATCTTTGCGTCCGGGACGTCCGCGACGACGCAGACGATCCGTGCGTCGAGCTCGCCGCGGTCGATCGCGTCCTGGATGGACTGCATGTTGGTCCCGGAGCCGGATCCGAGAACGCCGATTTTCAGGGTGGACATGGGCGGAAAGGTTGGAGGTGAGAGGTCGAAGATGACGTGATGGACGAGAAGGATACCACATCCGCGGTGAGGCGCAAGCGCTATTTCGACAGACGCCGTTTGGAATTTCTCCGTTTCATGGCTCCATGTTTCACGGCGCAGAACACGGTGCGCCGACGGTGCCGAACAGCGTCTGCGGGTGCGCGCTTTCGATCCGGACTTGGACGAAGTCCCCGCGCGCGAGACCCGGGACGGGCTCGAAGACGACGATCTTGTTCTGCTCCGTGCGGCCGGACCAGCGCGCCGCGTTGCGCAGCGACGGGCCGTCCGCGAGGACCTCGACCGTGCGGCCGGTCCAGCGGTCGTTGAGGCGCTGGCCGCGCGCGTCCTGGTCCGCGAGCAGGACTTGGTCGCGGCGCCGCTTCTCCTCGTCCGGAACGTCGTCCGGCCGCTCTGCCGACGGCGTGCCGGGGCGCGGCGAATACTTGAACACGAACGCGTTGTCGAAGGCGGCCTCCTCCATCGCGGAGCGCGTGAGCTCGAAGTCTTCCTCCGTCTCGCCCGGGAAGCCGACGATGACGTCGGTCGTGATCGCGATGTCCGGGACACCCTCGCGCAGCGCGCGGACGGCGTCGAGGTAGCGCGCGCGGTCGTAGCCGCGTCGCATTTCCTTCAGGACGCGGTCCGAGCCGCTTTGCATCGGCAGGTGCAGGTGCGCGCAGACGGCGGGGATTTCGCGCATGGCGCGGACGAGCTCCGGCGTGACGCCGAGCGGATGGCCCGAGGTGAAGCGCAGGCGGCGGATCGCGGGGACTTCGCGGGCGAGCAGCTCCAGCAGGCGCGGGAGCGGCTCGGTGAAGCCCATGGGGGAGGGGAGGTCGTCCGGCCACGCGAAGCCCATGCGGCCGTAGCGCATCACGCTCTGGCCGAGGAGCGTGATCTCGCGCGCTCCGCGCTCCGCTTCGGCGCGGACTTCCGCGAGGACCGCGCGCGGGTCGCGGCTCTCCTCGCGGCCGCGCACGAACGGAACGATGCAGTAGGAGCAGCGTTGGTTGCAGCCAAACAAGATTGTCACGAAGGATGCGGGGGCCGGCGGACCGCCGGCCCCCGCATCTTTCGCGGGAAGGGCGTCCTCGGCCCCGCGTTCGGAATCGGGGACGAGCATCCCCTTCGACCCCGCGAGCGCGCGGCGGACGAGGTCGACAACCGCGGCGCCGGCGGCGCGCGGGCCGACGGAAAAGGAGAGGCCGGGAACGAGGGCGAAGACGTCCGGGCCGAGGCGGTTCGCCATGCAGCCCGTGAGGCCGACGACGAGGCCGGGGCGCTCGCGGCGCGCGGCGCAGAGCATGCCGAGTTTGCCGAGCGCCTTCTCCTCGGCCTTCTCGCGGACGGAGCACGAGTTGACGAGGACGACGTCCGCCTCGTCCTCCGCCGGCGCGTCGGCGAAGCCGGCCGCGCGCAAGCGGCGCGCAAGCAGCTCGGAGTCGCGCACGTTCATCTGGCAGCCGTAGGTGTGGATGGAGAAGGTGGGCATGGGGAAGTGGAAGAGTGACGAGTGACGAGTGACGAGTGGAGAGTGAAGAGTGAAGAGTGAAGAGTGGAAACGGTCAGAGGCCGAGGTCACGGCGGATCGAGGCGAGGGCGGCGGCGGCGGCGTGGGGGTAGTTGAGCATGACGGAGGGGCGGAAGGCTTCGCGGGCTTCCGCCTTGGAATCCTTGCCGCCGAGGACGACGTCGCGCAGGAACCGGTCGACATCGTCGGGGGCGCAGGCGACGTGGCATCGCTTCAGGCACTCGCGGCCGAGCGGCGCGAACTTCGTGTCGGCGTCGCTCGGCTGCTTGAGCAGGTAGCAGCACGGGCGGCCGGTGTAGAACCACTCGACGAGCCACGAGCCGCAGTCCTGCACGATGGCGTCCGCTTCGGCGAATTCGGCGAAGTAGTCGCCGCCGTCGGAGAGACGCACGTTGTCGCGTCCGCGCAGCGCCATGAGCCAGCGGTCGACGCGCTCCGGGCCCCACTGGGACGGTCTCCGCAGCACGTCGAGCAGAAACGGGTGCGGGCGGAAGACGAAGTCCAGCTGCGGGTAGCGCGCGGGCAGTTCCGCGAAGAAGTCCGCGAAGCGGTCGAAAGTCGAAAGCGCGAGCACGTCGTTGAGACCGCCCTCGACGGAGTGGTGCGGCGCGACGAGGACGGTCTTGCGCGCCTTCGGCTTCCGCTTCGCCTCGAACGCGGCGAGACGGTCCATCTTGACATAGCCGGTCAGCTCGGCGTTCGCGCCGCGCAGGATCGAGTGCTCGCGGTACTCGGCGAGCGTGGCGTCGCATTCGAGGAAGACTTTCCAGAAGCAGGCGTAGTTCTGCTTGGCCACCAGGTCGCGGTCGTAGAGCGAGCGGTAGTAGCCGTAGTTGACGTGGAGCGGGAGAAACGGACGGCCGACGGACCACCGCGGGTTGTAGCGGAAGTCGGAGAGGTCGTAGGGCGAGGGGTAGACGGCCAAGTCGGCGTCCGCGAGCAGGTCGGGCCAGGCGCCGGCGCGGTCGCGGAAGACGCGCAGGAAGAGAAATTCCGGGTAGTCGCGGGCGAGCTCGCGTTCGCAGGCGGCGCGGCCGGGCTCGGGGTCGCGGCCCGGCCAGCGCAGGTCGGGGACGACGGCGACGCGCGGCTCGAAGAGCGGGTCGGCGAGCATCGCGTCCAGCAGCGGCCGTGCGGGGAACATCGCGGCGGACGCGACGAAGAAGACGGCGCGGAGCGGCCCGCCGTCCGCGGCTTTCGCGCGGAGGCGGGCGAGCGTTTCTTCGCGCGAAACGGGCGCCGCGCCGGACGCTTCGAGGAACGAGGTCGGCAAGCCGCGGCGGCGGCCGCGGCGCTCGTAGTGGGCGAGCGGGTTTTCGTCCGGCGCGAGGCCGTGCAGCGCGGCGTATTCGCGGCCGCAGAAGCGCGGCGACGGGTCGAGCCCCGCGCGGAAGCCGGCGGTGAGGTAGTGCATCGCGGGAATCGCGCCGGCGCGGCGGGCGCCGGGGTTTTCGCGCATGTACCAGTCCGCGTCGAAGAGCGGCGAGCGCTCGATCCGGCGGCGGTCGCGGAGCGCCGCGAGGCCGATCTTCATCGAGGCCGGCGACGCGCAGTACCGCAGGACCGACCGGACGGAATCGCGCAGCGCCATGGTCCCGGCTAGAAGGTGCGGCGGACGGGAACGCCGAGCGCCGCGAGGTCGCGTTTGATGCGGGAGACGGTCCACTCGCCCGTGTGGAGCATGCCGGCGACGATCGCGGCGTCGGCGTGCGCCTCGACGAAGGCGTCGCGGAGGTGTTCCGGAGAGCCCGCGCCGCCGGAGGCGACGACCGGGACGCCCACCGCATCCGCGACGAGGCGGGTGATCGTCAGCTCGAAGCCGGCCCGGGTGCCGTCCGCGTCGACGGAGTTCACGACGATTTCGCCGGCGCCGAGGCCTTCGGCGCGTTTCGCCCATTCGACCGCGTCCATGCCGGTGTGGTTGCGGAAGCCGCGGGTCGTGATTTCGTAGCCGGACGGGCAGCGCCGGAGGTCGTCGGTCCGCACGGGGTCCATGCCGAGGACGACGCACTGCGCGCCGAACGCGCGCGCGCCGTCCGCGATGATCGCGGGGTTCGCGACGGCGAGCGAATTGACGGACACCTTCTCCGCGCCGGCGAGGAGGATCTTCTCCATGTCGGACACGGACGACACGCCGCCGCCGACGGCGAACGGGATGCGGACGGCGCGCGCGACGCGGGCGACCATCTCGAGGTCGGTCGGCCGGCGTTCGTGCGACGCGGTGATGTCGTAGACGACGAGCTCGTCGCAGCCGTCCGCGTAGTAGCGCGCGGCCAGCTCGACCGGGTCGCCCAGGTCGACGTTGTTCTGGAACTTGACGCCCTTGGTCACCCGGTTGCGGATGACGTCGAGGCAGGGGATGATCCGGCGGGTGAGCATGGCGGGGAAGCGGCCCCGCTAGACGCGGGCCGTGCCGGGGGAGGGAAGGGGGAAGTCGCCCTTGCCGTCCGCGGCCTTGGCGGCGGCGGCGCGCGCCTTTTCGCGGGCGAGGAACTCGGCCGCGAGGGCGAAATAGGCCTGCGCGACGGGCGCGTTCGGCGCATAGGCGACGAGCGGGATGCCGTAGGACGGCGCTTCGCCGGCGCGCACGCTGCGCGGGATGACCGTCTTGTAGACGGCGTCCGCGTAGTGGTCGCGCACCTGCGCGACGACTTCGTCCGCGAGGCGGGTGCGGGAATACATCGTCATCGCGATGCCCTCGATCCGCAGCGAGGGGTTTGCGCCCGTGGCGCGCATGCGCTCCACGAGCTGGAGGATGACGGACAGGCCCTCCATCGCGTAGTATTCGCACTGCATCGGCACGAGCACCGCGTCCGCCGCGGCGAGCGCATTGCTCATGAGGATGCCGAGCGAGGGCGGGCAGTCGATCAAAACGTAGTCGAAGACGCGCGAATCGACGACCGGCTTGAGGACGTCCGCGACGCCGTGCAGGTGGTCCGCGCGGCGCGCCAGTTCGATCTCGACCCCGGCGAGGTTCACCTCGGCGGGGACGAGATTGACGTGTTCGACGGTGGTGCCGACGATGAAGTCGGCCGTGTTCGCCGCGTCGAGGAGCGCGCCGTAGAGCGACACGCCCTCCTTCGGCTCGACGCCGAGGCCGCTCGTCGCGTTCGCCTGCGGGTCGAGGTCGACCACGAGGACGGTCTTGCGGCGGGCGGCCAGGGCGGCGGCGAGGTTGACCACGGTGGTGGTCTTGCCCACCCCGCCCTTCTGGTTCGC
Organism: Kiritimatiellia bacterium; assembly: GCA_017413145.1. Taxonomy (GTDB): domain Bacteria; phylum Verrucomicrobiota; class Kiritimatiellia; order RFP12; family UBA3636; genus UBA3636. Next base: position 6,323 of record JAFPUX010000353.1, read on the forward strand.
GACGGCGACGATCACGGCCGGGCTCCCGGTTCGGCTAGGCGCCGAGGGCGTAGCGGACGAAGCGGCGGACGACGATCTCGTCGCCGAGCTTCTTGGCGACGCCGGCGACGATCTGCGCGACGGTGGCCTTCTCGCCGGGCGCGTTCTTCACGAACGCCTGGTCGACGAGACAGACGTCGGCGTAGAACTTGCCGATCTGGCCCATGGCGATCTTCTTGAGGATCTCCGGGGGCTTGGGCTTGCCGCCTTTCTCGGCCTGCTCGGCCTCGAGCTTCTTCGCGTTGATCTCCATCTCCTGGTCGATCACGTCCTGCGGGACCTGCGTGCGGTCGAGCCAGCGGGGCTCGGCGGAGGTGATCTGGAGCGTGAGGTCCTTCACGAGCTGCTGGAATTCGGGAGCGGCGAGGGTCTCTTCCTTGCCGACGCCGACCTCCACGATGGTGCCGGCCTTGCCGCCCATGTGGATGTAGCTCTGCAGCACGCCCGTGCCCTGGAGCTCGAGCTTGTCGCCGCGGCGGATTTCGACCTTCTCGCCGACCTTGGCGATGAGGGCCTTCTTGTCCTCGGCGAGCTTGCCCTCGAGGTCGGCCTCGCCGTCGAGCGCCGCGTCCGCGACCTTGTCGACGAACGCCTTGAAGTCGGCGCTGTTCGCGACGAAGTCGGTCTCGCAGTTCACTTCGACGATGGCGATCTTGGAGCCGCAGGAGCAGAGCTTCGCGTAGACGAGGCCTTCCTTGGCGGACTTCTCCGCGCGCTTGGCGGAGACGGCGGCGCCGAGCTCGCGGAGGAGCTTCACGGCGGCGTCGTAGTCGCCCTCGGTCTTGACGAGGGCCTTCTTGCATTCCATCATGCTCACGCCGGTCATCTGGCGGAGCTTCATCCCGTCGGAGGCGGTGATCGTGGCCATTTTCGGTTCCTTTCGTGTTCGTTATTCGGCGGGCTTCTCGG
>JAFPUX010000354.1 GCA_017413145.1 Kiritimatiellia bacterium
CCGCTCGTCCCGCCCGAGAAGGCCAAGGAGTTCGGCATCGAGCCGGCCGACGTCGAGACGATCTTCCGCGAGTCCGACTTCATCACGCTGCACATCCCGCAGAACGCCGAGACGAAGGGCTTCGTCGGCAAGAAGCTCCTCGCGCTCATGAAGAACGACGCGACGCTCGTGAACTGCGCGCGCGCCGGCATCGTCGACGAGGACGCCATCCGCGAGGCCAAGGGCCTCAAGGCGATCCGCTTCCTCAACGACGTCTACCCGAAGGACGCCGAGGGCCCGAAGACCGTCGCCGACATCGCCGACCTCATGATGCCGCACCTCGGCGCCTCGACGGTCGAGGCGAACCGCAACGCCGCGGTCCGCGCCGCGGAGGAGCTCGTGGACCTCGACGAAAAGGGCGTCTCGCCCTTCGTCGTGAACCGCGACATGCCCGCCGGGCTCGACGCCTCGTACTGCGACCTGGCGTTCATGATCGCCCGCGTCGCCCGCGCCATCCTCGGCCCCGAGAAGCCGCTCTCCCGCATCGAGGTGAGCTGCTACGGCATGCTCGAGCCATACGCCAAGTGGCTCTCGCTCTCGTTGCTCAACGCGATCTGGGACGACATCAACCGCTCCTCCGACTTCAAGACCGTCATCGCCGACCTCGAGGGCCGCGGCGTCGCGTTCAAGGTGCGCGAGGCCGACGCCACGAAGAAGTACGAGAACTCGATGACAGTCGACCTCGCGGCCGGCCCCGCGGCCGTGTCGGTGCGCGGGACCGTCGGCGAGGGCGTCAAGATGATCGCCCGCATCGACGAGTTCAACCACCTCTACTGGACGCCCACGCGCAACGCCGTGTTCTTCGAGTACGACGACCGCCCGGGCGTCATCGGCGCCATCGGCGACGCGCTGCACAAGGCGGACGTCAACATCGAGGACATGCGCAACCCGCACAACCCCGCCACGGGGCACTCGATGGCGATGCTCTCGACGAACAAGCCCGTCGCGCCGGAGCTCGTCGCCTCGATCGCGGAGAAGATCAAGTCCTTCAAGGCCAGCGCCCTGGCCTTCTAGCCGAACAAACAACTTTCAACTTTCAACTTTCAACTATACCAAGCCATGCCAACCTTCCGCACCTACACCGTCGCCCCCAAGGTCCCCGAGAACCTCGCCTTCCTGCCCCGCCTTGCCAACAACGTCTGGTGGTGCTGGAACGCCGACGCTTCCGCGCTCTTCCGCCGCGTGTCGCCGACGCTTTTCCGCGAGCTCGAGTTCAACCCGGTGCGCCTCCTCTCCCATGTCGGGCAGGAGCGTCTCGAAGAGCTTTCCGCGGACGCCTCGTTCCTCGCCCACATGAAGTCGGTCGAGGCGCAGTTCGAAAAGGAAGTGCAGACCTCGAAACACTGGAAGAACCATGCCGAGACGCACCGCCGCGTGATCGCCTACTTTTCGATGGAATTCGGCCTGCACGAGTCCGTGCACATCTACTCCGGCGGCCTCGGCATCCTCGCCGGCGACCACCTCAAGAGCGCGTCCGACCTCGACATCCCGCTCGTGGGCATCGGCCTGTTCTACCGCGAAGGCTACTTCGAGCAGGAGATCAACGCCTCCGGCTGGCAGGTCGAAGGCTATCCGGAGAACGACGTGCACCGCCTTCCCGTCTCGCGCTGCCTGCGCGAGGACGGCCAGCCGCTCCTCCTCGAGGTCCCGCTTGCCGAGGGTCCGCTGCATTTCACCGCGTGGAAGATCGACGTGGGCCGCATCCCGCTGATCCTCCTCGACACCAACATCCCCGAGAACCCGCCCGAGCTGCGCGGCGTCACCGGCCAGCTCTACGGCGGCGACAAGCTCAACCGCCTCCGCCAGGAGGTCCTGCTCGGCGTCGGCGGCCTGCGCGCCGTCGAGGCGCTCGGCTTCGAGGTCGC
>JAFPUX010000355.1 GCA_017413145.1 Kiritimatiellia bacterium
CCATTGCCCCGCTCTCACCCGCCGCCTGCCACGCGGCGATGGCAACGGCCCGCGCCGTCGCGAAGCGAAACGGCCCGCGCCTCGTCCTCCGACGCGAAGAGGGAAACCACGTTCTCGAATTCTCCGATTTCGAAGAACCCGATTGCCTCGGTCTGGGATGGGCGTTCCGCGGGACAGCGGACGACGAAGCGGCCGCGCTCCTGCGGCTGTTCCTGGACGACGCCCTCCGTCCGCGCACCGCGGGCGGCACCATCATCCGGTTCGAACTCGGCCTCCATTTCGCGCGGCTCCTCGCGGAGAAAGGCGCGCTCGTCGCCGGCGAACTGGCCGCCGCACTCGATCTGCCGGACCGCGACTGGGGCCGATTCGACATCCTCGCCCGGCGCCAGCTCCTTCTGGCGGGACTCGCCGCCTTGCCGGAATCCGGACGGCGAATCGTCGAATTGCTCGACATCGTCCCCGAAGACTTCCGCGACGGGCTCTTCCTGGCCTGTTGGTTCGACGGCGAAGCCGCCGTCCAACGCAAATTGCTCGCGAAATTCGGCGAGTGGACGGCCGATCCGAAGTGGGGCGGCGGCAGCGGCGAAGAAGGCTGGCTCTACATCTTTCTCACCAAGTGGACGTCGAAGAACTCCTTCCCCTTCCGTCGCCTCGAACCGCTCATTCGTTGGAAACTCGAACGCGATTTCCGCCGCAATGAAAACCCGCACCCCGCCGCGCCCGCCCCACACGCGGACTCCGCTGAGGGCGCGAAGGAGCCCGCCCCGTGAACCCTCGTGCCCGCGAGCGGCGAAGCCGCGACACCCGGCCGCAGCCGGCGTGGCGGCACCCCGCCACGCCGTGCAACGCCGCCCAACCCTAGCCCCTCCGCGATTTTTGACTTGCCGGTCTATGGGGATTTTTGTAGAATGGTTGCAAACTTTGACACCAAAGTGCGGAAGATTGCAGTCAAATGAACAAACGCATTGAAAGACCCTTCTATCTGAAGCAACTCCGTTCCCGCGCGTGGAACGGGCAGATCAAGGTCGTGACCGGCATCCGCCGGTGCGGCAAGTCGTTTCTCTTGAACAAGCTCTACCGCGACGAACTGCTCGCCTCGGGCGTTGCCGCGGAGAACATCCGCTGCATCGCCCTTGACGAGCGCCGCAACCTCGCGCTACGCAATCCGCTCGCGCTGGCGGACGACGTCGAGCGGTGGATGGACGGCTTCTCCGGCCGGCGCTACCTCTTCATCGACGAAATCCAGCTCTGCGGCGAGGTTCCGAACCCGCACGACCCGCGCGGGAAGCCCGTCACCTTCTACGACGCCCTCAACGAGTTCCTGCACGACGACCGGCTGGACGTCTACGTGACCGGCTCCAACTCCCGGATGCTCTCCTCGGACATCCTCACCGAGTTCCGCGGCCGCGGCGACGAGGTGCGCGTCCATCCGCTCTCGTTCGCCGAATACTGGTCCGCCGTCGGCGGCGACCGGCGCGACGCCTTCCCGGGCTACGCGCGGTTCGGCGGGATGCCGTTCTGCCTCTTCCGGCCGGACGACGCGGCCCGCGAGGCCTACCTCAAGGGTCTGTTCGCCGAGGTCTACGTGAAGGACATCGTCGAGCGCCGCAAAATCGAACGTCCGGACATCCTGGAGAAGATCCTCGACTTCATCTCGTCCTCGGTCGGCTCGCTCACCAACCCCAACAACGTCGCCGGCTCCCTCGCGGCGCAGGGGGACCGGGTCTCCGTCCACACGGTCTCGTCCTACCTCGCCCACATCAAGGACGCCTTTCTCTTCTCCGAGGCGCGGCGCTACGACGTGAAGGGGCGCACGTACTTCTCGTATCCCGACAAGTACTACTGCGAGGACCTCGGCCTGCGCAACGCGCGCCTGTCCTTCCGCCAGCCCGAGATCACCCATCTGATGGAGAACGCTGTCTACAACGAGCTGGTTCGCCGCGGCCACTCCGTCGACGTCGGCGTCGTGACGGCCGTCGAGAAAAACGCCAAGGGCCAGTCCGTTCGCGTCCCGCACGAAATCGACTTCGTCGTCAACAAGGGCGGCGAACGGGTCTACGTCCAGTCCGCCTACGCCATCCGCTCGGAGGAGAAGCTCGAAAGCGAACGCCGGGCCTTCTCCCTGGCCGGCGACTCCTTCCGCAAGATCATCGTCCGCGACGACGTGCTGCACCGCTCGTTCGACGAATCCGGCGTCCTCCACGTGAACCTGCTCGACTTCCTTCTCGACGAATCGATCGTCTGACCCCGCCCCGCCCGCAATGAAACGCCTCGCCCTCATTCTCCCTCTCCTCGCCCTCGCCGCCGCGCCAGCGCGGGCCGAAGACCCTGCCACGAATGCGGCCCCCGTGTATCTTGCATCGATGCTGGACTTGGGATGTTCGTCCACGGCCCGAAACCAGGAAGTCGTGACGGCCGAAGGGGTCTGGCTCGCCAACTTGAGCGATCGTCATCCCGGCGGCTGCATCCGGACGATCCGGGCGCTCCTCGCGACAAACGGCGTGGAAGTCCGCATCGACGTTCTTCCGGGAACGAAAATGAAAACCGTCCCGACCTCGAACGGAATCGTCCGCCTCGAACCGGTCGAACTCCGCGAATGGGTGAACCACGAGAAGGTGCTCGTTCCGTTCGCGGACGTTCCGTGCGTCGTCCAACTCGAAAAGTGGGCGGACGTCTTCGGCAACGAAGCGTGGAGCCGCGTCCTGCTCGAACGCCGCTATCCGTCGTCCGCGGCGGCCGCCGCGGACGCGGACACCGCCGCGCTCGTCGAAGAAGCGCGGCATCTCTGCACCTACGCGCCGGTCGACTTCCCGCGCGCCGTGGAACTGCTGCGCCGGGCCGAAGCGGCGGGCGACGCGGACGCGACCGCGTTTCTCGGCAAGCGGCACGAGTACGGCGAAGGCGTTCCCTACGATCCGGTCCGCGCCCGCGAACTCTACCGCGCCGCCGCCGACCGAGGCTCGTTCTTCGGGCGGTGTTTCGCCGCGGAGAGCGTCCTCGCCGTTCCGGACGCCGAGGCCGCCGTCGCGGAGCTCTCGGCGCTCGCGGAGTCCGGCCACCGCTTCGCGTGGCTCGCCTGCAGCGCCCTCGTGCACCACTACGAGCGCCGCGGCTGGCGGACCTTTTCCGACGCATCCGGACCGGAGCGCGCGCTGGCCGTCGCCTGGCGCGCGCGGCTTTCCGCGATGCTCGCGCCCCTCGCCCGGGCCGGCGATCCCGAGGCCCGCGTCGCCTACGGGAACCTCCTCCTGTTCCCGGGGCCGTCCGCCGATTTCGATTCCTTCGGCGCCGGCGCCGCGGGCTGCCGCGAATGGTTCCTGCCGGAAGCCGAACGCGGCTCGATCTACGCCATGTGGGGCCTCGTCGTTTCGTGCGACACGAACGTCTTCAGCCGCCCGCTGCTGCTTCCGGACGACCCCGCCGCGGACGCGGAAGCCGCCGCGCTCCGCGGACGTTGGAGCCGGGAACTCGTCGCCGCCCTCGAACGCGCCGTCGAACAGGAATGCGTCACGTGCGCGTTCTGGCTCGGCGAAATCCTCGCGGACTACACCTGGGATGCGTCCGACCCCGTGCGCGGCGCGGAACTGCTCCGCCGCGCGGCCGACGCCGGCCACCCGGGCGCCGCCCTCCGTTTCGGCGTCCATCTCGAACGCGGCGCCGGCGTCGGAAATGACGAGGCCGCCGCCGAGGCCCGCTACCGCGCCGTCCTCGCCGCGGACCGCCTCGCCGCCGCCGATGCCCGCGCCGAAGCCGCCCAGCGCCTCGCGCGCCTGCTCTTGCGCCGCGGCCCGGACGGACGCCCCGAGGCCAAGCGCCTCTTGAACCTCGCCCGCAAGGAACCCGTCCGCTACGACGAAATCGCCCTCGCCGCCCTCCGCGCCTGGAAGAAAGACGGCCCCGCCGCCGCCCTCCGCATCCTCGACAGGTTCTACCCGGACATTCCCTAGCGCCCCTCCACGGAGCGGAACGAGTTTGAAAATTGTCAAAATCAGACTGCAAGGCGTTAGATAATTGTCAAAATCAGTCGTTTTACCGCTTGATTTTTGTCATTTTTCATGGTAGTCTGCCCCGCGTCAGAGGACAAAACCATGATTCGCAGGAAAGTCGAGAAACATCTGGAAGACTTCTTCGGAAACGGCAAACACGGCGCGCTGCTCGTCGACGGGGCGCGGCAGGTCGGCAAGACGTTCATCGTCGAAGCGTTCGGACGCAGTCACTACGACTCGGTCGTGAAGCTCGATTTCGTGAAATCGGCCCGTGCGCGCGACATCTTCGAGAACGTCGAGAACGAGGAAGACGTCCTCACGCGGCTGACCGCGTTCTCGAAGAAGCCGATGATCCCCGGGCGGACGCTCGTGTTCTTCGACGAAGTCCAGAAGTGCCCCGAAGCCGTCACCTACGTGAAGTATCTGGTCCAGGACGGGCGATTCGACTACGTGCTGAGCGGTTCCCTGCTCGGCGTGGAGCTGAAGAACGTCCGGTCGATCCCGGTGGGATTCATGGACGAAGTCAAGATGCATCCGCTGGACTTCGAGGAGTTCGTGGAGGCGAACGGCGAGAGGCCGGAGCTGCTGGAGGCGGCGCGGACCGCCTGGAGGGACCGCCGGCCGCTCGCCAAGGTCTTCCACGACCGGCTGATGAAACTCTTCCGGCTGTATCTCGTCGTCGGCGGAATGCCGGAAGCCGTCCAGACGTATCTCGACACGAAGGACGTCCGCCGGGTCGTTTCGGTGCAGAAGAAGATCCTGCTCGAATACCGCCGCGACATCTCGCAATACGACGAAAAGAACGCACTCCGCATCCGCGCCGTGTTCGACCGCATCGCGCCGGAGCTGAACGACAGGAACAAGCGCTTCTATTCGAACGCCGTCGGCGAAGGCGTGCGCTACGACCGGCTCGAGGACGCGTTCCTGTGGCTCGCGGAGGCGGGGGTCGCCATTCCGTCGTATTGCGTGGAGGAGGCGAAGGTCCCGCTGCTGCTCGCCCGCAAGCCCCGCTTCTTCAAGCTGTTCATGAACGACGTCGGGCTCCTCGCCGCGATGTACATGAACGACATCCAGCTCCAGATCCTGAACGGCGGGACGGACATCAACTTCGGCGCGGTCTTCGAGAACTTCGTCGCGCAGGAACTGGCGGCGCACGGCTTCGAACCGAGCTACTACAATTCCGCGAAGCACGGCGAAATCGATTTCGTTTTGGAGCGGAAGGGATGCATCCTGCCGATCGAGGTCAAATGCGGCAAGCACTACGCGCGCCACCGCGCGCTCGACCACCTCGTCGCGGACGGAACGGCCCGCGTCGACGACCCGATCGTCTTCGACGCCGACGCGTTCCGGACCAAGGGCGCCGTCTCGTATCTTCCGATCTACATGGCGATGTTCCTCCGTCCGCCCGAACTGCCCGACAAGATGATCTACGAAATCTGACGCCGCCGTCCCCAAGCCCCCCCCTCCCGAACACCCCGCCACGAACCCCACGCCGTGAAAGACTCCACGGAGATTCTCCCCCGCATCGGCTTCGCCCTGCGCCTGACCGCGCTCCCGGACTTCTCGGGGCCGCCCCGGGAGGCCGTCGTGCGGGACGGCGAAATGGCTTCCCGGACCGTCGAGGACGCCGGCGGCGGCGCGGTCCGCATCGTCTGGCGCGGCCACCCGCTCTGCGGCGCGGCGTTCGCCGTCGCGGCCGAGCTCGTCCCGGCGCCCGACGGCGACGGCTGGGACTATTCCTTCCGCTACGACGGCAACGCCTCGGGCCTCGCCGTGGAGGCCGTCGAGTTCCCCGTCCTGACCGTCCCGCGCACGGATGCGACGGAAATCTTCTATCCGTGGCTGTGCGGCCGGGTGCGCCGCCCGAAGTGGGGCGCTCTGGAACCCGGCGCCCAAGTCACCGAGATCCAGGCGACCGGCCTGCACTTCATGGCCGCGCTGAACGGCGCGGACGAGTCCTGGTACGTCGACCAGCGCGGCGACGCGCGGCTGCGCCCGAACTGGGCCGTCGTCCGCAACGGCGCGCAGCCGGGGACCGCGGCGCTCGTCTTCCGCCACTTGCCGGAGGTCACGGAAGCCAACCGCGCCGCGGGGGCGCTGCCGTTCGGCGGCCGGATCGCCACATTTCGCGGCGACTGGTTCGCGGCGGCCGAGATCTACCGGCGCTGGGCCTGGGAGCAGCCGTGGACGAAGGCGGCGTTCGCCCGTCCGCGAAATCGCCTGCGCGACATCGCGATCTGGTTCTGGAACCGGGGAGGCGTCGCGGACGTGGAGCCGCCCGTGGAGCGCTTCGCGGCGCTCGCGGGCCTGCCGGTGGCCCTGGACTGGTATTGGTGGCACAAGATCCCCTACGACTCCGGCTACCCGCACTTCTGGCCGCCGCGCGAGGGCGAGGAGGCCTTTTCCGCCGCCGTGCGGCGCCTCGCCGCGAAGGGCGTCTTCGTCCAACCCTATACGAACGGCGTCAGCTGGGACAAGGAGTCGCCGACGTGGAAGACGGAGGGCGAGCCCGACTGCATCCTGGAAAAGAGCGGCGAACGGTGGGGGTGGCAGTACAACGTCCACATGCCCAGCTGCCTCGCGGTGATGTGCGGCGACGCGCCCCGCTTCCACGCCCGGATGCGCGACCTCGTGCGCCGGCTGCGCGAATGCGGCGTCCCGGGCGTGTATCTCGACCAGATCGGCTGCTGCACCGTCCGCACCTGCTGGGACCCGGCCCATCGCCACCCGCCCGGCGGCGGCACGGCGATCGTGGAGGGCTACCGCGAAATGCTCCGCGACATCCGGGCGGACAACCCCGGGCTGCTCCTCTCCACCGAGTCGGCGCCCGAGTCGTATCTCGACGTCGTCGACTCGTTCATCAACCTCCACCAGAACGAGGAGCGCGCGGCGACGGTGCCCGTGCCGGAGGCCGAGACCGTCCCCGCCTTCCAGGCCGTCTACCACGGCGCGATCGCGTCCTACGGCAGCTACGCCTCGATCGACGGCATCCCGCCCTGGGACCCCGCCTGGCCCGACGACGACCGCTGGACGGAGGAGCGGCCCTGGGAGGAGCTCTACCCCGACCAGTTCGCCTTCGAATTCGCGCGCGGCGTCGCGATGGGCATCCAGCCGATGGTGCACCAGCTGCGGATGCGCCACTTCGACGACCCCCGCTTCGCCGCGAACCTCGCCTTCGCCGTCGACACCGCGAAGTTCTACTTCGCGAATCGCGACTTCCTCTTCGACGGCACGATGTGCGCGCCGGGGACGCTCGACTGCGCCCGGCGGACGGTGGACCTCTTCGTCCGCGGCATCTACACCAAGCCCGGCGAAGGCCGCGTCGTGCACCGCCCGGGCGCGCCCGCCGTCCTCCATTCCGTGTGGCGCGCGCCGGACGGCCGCGTCGCCGCCACGCTCTGCAACTGGACGCGCGAGCCGCAGCCCTTCGCGCTTTCGACGCCGGACCTCGCCGCCTCCGGCACCGTCCCCCCACGCAGCTGGTTGCTGGTCGCACGCTGAGAGCGCTGAGATCGCAGAGTTTGAATCTCACGCGGCGTTCGCGGAGGCCGCGGAGTTGGTTCTCATGCGCGGAGGCCGCGGTGGCCCGAGCGGACTTGTGAGTCATTGTAATCACATTTTTCGATGGAATAATGTGATCGGAGAACACATTTTCCGTTTGAATATGCGGTGGAACTATGCTAGACTGCCCCGCAAAAGGACACGAACATGGAACGGGACGTCTTCCGGAAAATCGTCGAATGGAACAACGGGCGAAAGCGCAAGCCCCTGATTCTCATGGGCGCGCGGCAGGTCGGAAAGACCTGGCTGATGGATGCGTTCGCGGACCGCTTCTATCCGGGCAAGTGCGTCCGCGTCGACCTGCAGAAGAACGTGCGCCTCCGCGACCGGATCGAGACATCGGACCTGGATGCGCGGTCCGTGGTCGACCTCGTGCAGGCGGCGACGGGCAAGGCCGTCGTGCCGGGCGAGACGCTGCTCGTCCTCGACGAGATACAGGAGTCCCCGCGGACGCTCAACGCGCTCAAGTACTTCAACCAGGAGATGCCCGACCTCGCCGTCATGGTTGCCGGCTCCCTCCTCGGGCTGGTCGTCGGCAAGTCGGACGAAAAGCGGAAAGCGTCCGCGAAGACCTCGTTTCCGGTCGGAAAAGTCCATTTTCTCGACGTGGCGCCCATGTCGTTCTCCGAGTTTCTCCGCGCGCTCGGGAATCCGTTCCTCGTCGAGGCCGTCGAAACGGGCGACTGGAAGACGCTCGACGCCATGCACGACGAACTCGTCGCCCTCCTGCGCAAGTATTTCTTCGCGGGCGGCATGCCGGAAGCCGTCGCGCAGTTCGCGGAGAACGGCGATTACGCGGCCGTTCGAACGGTGCAGGAAGACATCCTCCGCGCCTACGACGCCGATTTCGCGAAGCACGCCCCGCCGGACCTTCTCCCGAAGATCCGGCTTCTGTGGAACAACGTCCCCGCGCAGCTGGCCAAGGAGAACAAGAAGTTCGTCTACGCGGCGCTCAAGACCGGCGCCCGCGCCCGGGAATACGAATCCGCGCTGCAGTGGCTCGACGACGCGGGCGTCGTCCGCCGCGTTTTCCGCGTTTCGCCGCCCCGCATCCCGCTCCGCTCCTATCGCGACGTCTCGGCGTTCAAGCTCTACGTGCTCGACGTCGGCCTGCTGGGGACGATGTCCGGCGTCGATTCCCGGACGCTTCTCGACGGAAACGCCCTCTTCACGAACTTCAAGGGCGCGATGACCGAGCAGTTCGTGCTCCAGGAGGCCGTCGCCGCCGGATTCGAGCCGCACTACTGGTCGTCCGACTCGGGCAACGCCGAAGTCGAGTTCGCGCTCCAGGGCGCCGGAGCGGTGTTCCCCGTCGAAGCGAAGGCCGGAGTCAACACGAAGGCGAAGAGCCTGCGGGTCTACCGGAAGCTCTTCCGTCCGCCGTTCGCGATCCGGACCTCGCTCCAGCCGCACCGCGACGGAACGGAGACGAAGGACGTCCCCCTCTACGCCTTCGGCGCGCGTCTCGGCGCCCTTCTTTCTTCGAGTTCCTCCCGCGATTGTTAAAGGGGACTGTCCCCGCTTCGCAATTTTTCTTCTAAACCGATTTTTCGAAAAGAGAAAACCAAACTTACCGGAATGATTCCATTTCAAGTCGATTCCGGCAAGTTTCTTCGGTGCAGGGTAAATCCCTAGCGGGTGGTTTAGCAAGTCCAGTTGCTAAAACAAAAACAGAATCAACAAGTCGATTTGCTAAAAATATAGTGTCGCCTACACGGGCACGGGCGATTTCGTGGTGGACGGGAAATGGACGTTCGAAGTCGGCGGACGGAAGAAGGGCTTCGCGCAGATCGCGGACCTGCCGGACAGCTACGTCGTGAGCGACGGCGTCTCCGTCGGCCGCGGCAACCGGATCCCCCTCTGGCTCTTCGGCTTCCTGTATTGACGCGCTTTTCCGCCGTTACGATTCCGGACTTTTCCGGCATTTCACTCCGAACTTTTCCGGCATTCAACTCCGGACTTTTCCGGCGCAAAGCCTCCCACGCGGCGTTCGCGGAGGCCGCGGAGTTGGTTCTCACGCAGAGAGAGACCCTGCGCGTGGCGGGGTCACCCCGCCACGCGCGATGGAGAGTCCGCAACGAGGCAGCGGTCAATCGAACGACCGGCGGCCTGGTGGATGTCTTGCTTCTTCTCCCGCCGCCATCGACATCCCATGCAAAAGGGTCTGTCCCCGCTTCGCAACGTCGGAAACTTCATCCGTCCGGGCGTTTCCTTCGATCACCGGACGGCGTGGCCCTTCGTCCGCGAACGGCTCTTCCGGAATTGGGCCTGACCCGTGTCCGCGGCGCCTGAGCGTGGCGGAGTCACCCCGCCACGCTCAGGTCGCAGTTCGAAATTTCGGAGAAACGATTCTCGCCGAATCTTATGGAAGCGAGACCTTGACTTTGTAAAAGCGGGTCGATTCGTTGGTTGGATCCACCCAGCCGCTGTCCGTCAGGTTCGTCCGGCCGATGACCGTATAGACGCGATCCGGCGTGAGGTCCGGCGTCCAGGTGATGACGGGCTCGGCGGCTTCGTTCATCAAGATGTTGGCAACCAAGTCCGCATCGGGATCGCCGGGGTCCAGCCCTGCCACATAGCATTCGTGGAGCGTCATTCCGTTGGCGGCGGTCGTCCCCCACAGCTCGACGAGGTCCGCCTCCATGAGACCGAGCGAGTTCTGGATGATGCCGTTGTCGATGAGCCAGCGCGTGGGGAGCGTGTCGCCATCGACGACGACGGAGACGATCGTCGTGCGCGTGCCGGTCGTCGTGAGCGTCGTCGATGCCGTCGCGCTGCCGCCGTGGTTGCCCGTCACGGTGATGGTGACGTCGTAGGGCGTCCCCGGCGAAAGGCCGGAGATCGTGGCGTAGTTGTTGCCGAGTGCCGTGCAGATCGTCGAACTCTCCGCCCGGGTGCCGTCGTCGCCAAAGGCCGTGGCCTTGATCGTCACCTCCGTGTTCCCCGCGCCGAAGGCGTTCACCGGGACGAGGAACGCGCCCGCCGTGTCCTGCTGGCTCATCACGAACACCGCGCCGATCTGCGGATCGCTCGCGCGCGTCGCGAACGAAAGCGTCTGGGTCGCCGTGCCGCCGGACGAGGACGTCGCGACTGCCGTGGCGGTGTATTCGGTGTAGGGCGTGAGGCCGGAAAGCGTCACCTCCGCCACGCCTCCGTCCGTCGAGACGCGCTGCACCTCGCCCGTCACGGAGCTGCCGTCCGCCCCGTCCGCCGTCACGAGGACGTCAACGTAGGTGTTGCCCGCACCGATCGCCGCGACCGGGATGTTCAATGTCGCGGAAACGTCCTCAACGGCATTGGTCGAAAGCGCCCCAAGCGTCGGCGCGGACGCAAGCGTGGTGAACGACAGATTGTTCGTCACGCTTCCCGTCTTGCTTCCGGTCACCGTCACCACGGCAGTGTAATTCGCCCCCGCCAGCAACGGCGGATCGTCGATGGTCATCGAAACCGTCCCGGTTTCCGTCACGGTCCTCGTCGAGCTGTGCGTCTGTCCGTCGGGCCCTGTCACGACGATGTCAATCTGTGCGCTATCGTTGCCCGTACCGATTTCTGAGATCGGAACGCTAAACGCACAGTTCGTCTGGTTTGGCGTCGTGCTGACGGTGCCGACCGCCAGGGCGGCGGGAAGAGTTCGAAACATGACTCGTCGAGAAGATTCACTACCGAAATCTTTTTCATAGTCGCCGTTTCTCCCTGAGACGTATGCTGATTCAATGGCGCAAATCCATTCAACAATATAAAGCGTGTTCGGTTTTAGACCTGTGAAAGTGTAGCTGCTGTTCTTCTCGTAAGTCGATGTGTTCCTGGAAAATGATTGAATCGTTACCCACTTGTCGTCGTATTCAGAGATAAGATGGAGTCTCGCCCATCCAGTTTGCCCTACATCACTACTAGTTTTCGTAATCTTCAACGTATAGTTGACCGTGGCAGAAGTGGAGGTGATCGAACCTTTTGACAGCGACATTGTGATTTCGGCACCAAAAACCGACAATGCGACATTCGCTGCCAAAATGATTGCGAGAAGCTTTTTCATTGTTGGAATCCTTCTGTTGATGTAGTGATTGTGTTCGGAAATGGCTAATCGATTGTTCGACTATGGTCGAGGCATTAACTTCTCAATCTGGTCGTGGTAGACGCAAAGAATGACCTCGATTTCGTATGTATTCAATGTTCGAAGGGCCTTGAGGTATTCTGGCAAATCGGATTTTCTGATGCGGCGGACACTATGCTGAACGCCCGGAATTCTTGCATCGGCGTGCAGATAAACGAAGTCTTTGGGGAGGCATCCGATGTTTGCGCCGATGCGCAGTGCCGTGTCGTAGACCATCAAGGGGCCGATGCCGGAAATCGTGCGGGCCTTTCTGTCAAAGAAATCGAACAGTTTCTCAAACGCTTGTCCCCGGAACGCGCGGATCTGCGCTTGAGCCTTGTTCAGTTGTTTCGACCATTGTTTTATCGCCGCGTTCGGGATTCTCCACTGGTGGGAATGTCGCTTTCCCGCCTTCTCGCCGTTGGGAGGATATTCTCCACGGGAGGCGGCTTTCACGGCGTCGGAGAACGAGGAGGTTCGGTAGCCGTTGAGGAATTCGTGGAAACCGGGACGATTCTCCTTCTCCCATTGTGACATCAGTCCGGAAAGCGATTGATTTCCGGAACCGGTTGAAACCGACTTGCCGCAATCGGTGTTCTTTGCTCTTGGATTTTTTGCGCGAGGTTGTTGGTAGCAAGCCATGGTTGTGTTCCTTTTACCTTGTTGGTTGGTATTTCGGATTCCGACGACAAGGTAAAAAGAAAGCGCCTTCCTCCGGTGTCTCCCTGCAGGCTCTCTGGAAAAGGCCCTGTGTGAAACACGTGAAAGAAGGCGCGCTCCAAGGCGCGCTCTTCTGCTCGTGTCGTCACACAAAAATTTTCCAGAGATTTGCAGGGACGACTCTTGCAGAATTGCAAGGTGGTTAGTTTGTGGTCAAAGGGTGCTGGGTGGCGGGGTGGCTCCGATGTGCGCGGCGGAGTGCCGCGCGAATGAGGTGTAGTCTAGCAGAAAGCCGCGAGCAGGGCAAGCGGGCGCGAAAACCCGGCCTCGCGCGCGGCGAGGCGCTTCGCGCCCGCCGGCGCGGGCCGGATTGGAATGGCCGGGCGGCGTTGCCCCCCCGGCGTCCTGCGACGAAATCGACGATACCGACGAAATCAACGACCCGCGCACGGAAGGCCGAAGGAACGAGGTGCCGAGCCGCGGAGCGGCGAGCGTCCGACCGTCGCCGCCCGGCCGCGGACGCGGCCGGGCGTGCGAGGGGCGTCTTGCCCCGAAAACGGGGTTGCCTTGCGGCGGGGCGTTTCGTAGAATGGACGGCGAACCCGCGAAACGGGGAGAACCGGCGATGAAGACGAATACGGAAAACGTCCTGTCCGAAAAGAAGATGGCCGACGGCCGGACGCTGCGCGTCCTGCGCTTCGTCTCGCCGGGGGACGAGGTCCCGGAGCGCGTCGTCCGCTACGTGATCGGGTCGCTCGGCTTCGACTCCTACAACGAGTACATCCAGACGCAGGCCTACTGGCGGAGCTGGTATCGCGAGTCGTTCGAGGGGCGGCTCGACGGCGTCGAGAGCCGCCTCTACCTGGCCGAGGTCGACGGCGTCCTGGCGGCGCGGGTGTGGTTCGCCTACGCGCGGGAAGGCGGCTTCGGCAACTTCGGCAACGTCTACACCGAGACGGCCTACCGCCGCCTCGGGCTGCTGAGCGAGCTGATGGCTCCCTGCATGGCCGACTTCGACGCGGCGCGCGACGCCCGCATCCTCTGCTGCTGGGGCGCCACCCCGGTCGCCGTGCGGACCTACCGGAAGCGCGGCTTCCGCCTGACCTACGGCGGCGAGATCGGCTTTCTGGAGCGGACGCGGCGGCCCGGCGAGGACTTCTTCTCCATCGAGCGCGAGGTCTTCGCCGACGCGCGCCTCGCCTCGATCCGCCCCGGCGCGCCCGCCGACCAGTTCGTCGCGGACAAGTTCATCGCCCACACGGAGCCGGTCCTCCGCGGCCTCGGGGCGCGGCGCGGCCCCGCCGCCGCCGTGCCGGAGTTCCGCGTCGCGCGCATCGAGGCGGAGATCGGGGGCGGCGTCGTGAACGTCGCCTGCAACGCCGCCGGGACGGTGACCGGCCACTGCTTCGCGCTGGCCTCCGGTGGCGCGGGGCTGCTTGACTTCACCGCCCACGCGGCGAGCCTCCCGGACGTCCCGGAGCTGATCCGCGCGACGGCGGCGGACTTCCACCGCGGACGCGACATGGAGCTTCTCTTCCACGCCTTCCCGCAGGACGCCGAAAAGATCGCCGCCGTCCAATCCGCCGGAGGCCGCCGCATCGGCGCAACGAGCCGCGTGGAAATCTATTCCATCTGAGGCCCCGCCCCGCCACGTCCACCCCACCTCCCACGCGGAATCCGCGCGGGCTCGACGATAATTGACCCGGAGCGCGCCACGTGGTAAAATTTTCGCCGTTGAACGACGCGCGGCGGTGTAACCCGCCCGGCGCGCCGCGTGTAGACGGTTCAAACCACCGAACCACCCAACCACCGAACCGCCCAACCACCGAACCGGAGACCCCGACATGGACTTCAACGAACTCATCGCCTCCTTCGCCGAACGCCACGGCATCGCGGACCTCGCCGCGGAGGACAACGCCGCCGCGCTCGACATCGACGGCATCGTCGTTACCCTCGTCGCCGCGGGCGACGCGCTCTCGGTCTCCGCCGACATCGGCGAGCCCCCCGCCGAGGGCCGGGCCGACTTCGCCGAGCTGCTGCTCGAGGCAAGCCTGCAGTCGGACGCCTTCTTCGCCAAGGCGCCCGAGCGCGGGAACTACGTCGTGGTGCGCCGCCTCGCGCTCCCGGCGCTCGGGCCCGACGCCTTCGACGCCGCGCTCGAGGCGCTCGTCAACCAGGCCGAGACCTGGCGCCGCCTCCTCGCCGACTTCCGCCCCGCCGCGAAAGCCGCCGCAGAGGCGGCCGCGGAGGAGCCCGTCCTCGGCGTCGGCGGCTTCGTGCAGGTGTGACGTTCCGCCCGCGCGGCGCCCGGACGGAACGGGAGGACGAGCCATGGCCATCAATCTCAATGTCGACAAGTTCGGCGCGCAGTTCAGCGCGTTCGTCGAATTCGCGTCGCGGCAGAAGGACCAGAACTTCATCGCGTGCATCGAAGGGCAGAAGCCGGGGCTCGGCCTGGCGGCCCCGGACGGGCGCCCCCGGAACATCGCCGCCAAGGAGTGGGACGGCTACGCGCAGTTCTGGCGCGGCAAGGACAGCCGGGCGGTCAACAACGAGGTGCGCACCCTCTTCCTGCGGACGATCCTCGGCGTCTGCGGCGTCCGGAGCGTGGCGGAGCTGCCGCCGGGCGTCCGGGCCGTCCTGAAGGCCGACGACTACGACGGCAAGGGCCGTCCGCTCACCGTGCGCCGCATCCGGGCCGTGACGGAGGCGGTCAAGGCCGCCGCCGGCGCCTCGGCGCCCGCCGCGGCCTTCGCCTCCGGCTCCTCCCCCGCGGTCGGCCGGCTCCAGGACCTCGTCGCGACCGCCCCCGGCGTCCCCGCCGGCGCCCCGCCGGACGAAAAGGCGGCCGCCTTCTCCGCCCGAGTGTCGGAGATCGCCGCCAAGGAAACCATCGCCAACTTCACCCACGTGGCCTTCAGGAACTGCGTCCGCAACGGGGTCGAGGACTTCCATCGCAAGCACGAGCAGTTCGACCGCGACAGGACCGGCCGGATGGGCGTCCGCATCGACGGCCTCGGCGAAATCTCCAAGGACTACGAGACGGCGCGCGACCAGCTCGTGCAGTTCATCACGGGCAACGACGACGAGACCTTCGGGACGGCGGCCGAGTCGGTCCGGAGGCGGACGGGCCTGCTGATGTCGATCCTCTCCCAATTCACCGCCTCCTCCGTCACGGCCGCCTTCCAGAGCGCCATCGAACGCCCGGGCCTGACCTACCAGCTCGCGGGCAACAGCGCCGGCGGGGCCGACACGCCGATGGACTTCGCCCTGGACCGGACGGCGGACGGCGACATCCAGATCACGTTCCGCCAGTCCATCGGCGTCCGGGGCCTCGTGCTGTCCGACGAGAACGGCAACATCAGGACGCACGACATGGACGGCGCGACGAGCCGCTGCGCCGTCGGGCTGAAAATCGTCCTGCCCGACGCCGACTTCCGGCGCCTCGCCCGGACCGACTGGTCCCGGTTCGACTTCGAGGCCTTCCTGCGGGCGGGCGACGAGGGCGGGACCGACGAACAGATCGCGCAAATCCCGGAGCCGTTCCGCCTCCACGCCAGGATCACCGCGTCGGTGCACTTCGAGCTGAACGCCGAGCGGAACGCCGCGCAGAACGCCGATCCGAACGCGGCGCGAAACGAAAACCTCCAGGCCTGACCGCGCGGCGGCTTCGAACGTGCGACGCTACGCGGCGTTGAACTTGTCCTTCGGCTGCTTGCAGCGCGGGCAGCGCCAGTCGGCTGGGAGGTCCTCGAAGGCGACGCCGCCGTTCTCGGCCGGATCGTAGACGTAGCCGCAGACGGAGCAGACGTACTTGCCGGTCGCGGTCTTGAAGACGATCTCGCCGGGCGGGATCACGGCGGGCGGGTTCGCGAGGTCGACGACGCGGTGCGCGGCGAGGCTCTCCAGCGC
>JAFPUX010000356.1 GCA_017413145.1 Kiritimatiellia bacterium
CCGCGCGCCTCCGCGCCGCCGCGGAGGAGCTCGCCGCGTGCATCGAACCGGGGCGCGCGCACTACACCTGCCCGGTGCTCGGCGTCGGCCGCGGCGGGGACGCCGCCGCGTTCGCGCGCGAGGCGGCCGCCTCGTTCTTCGATTCGCTGCCCGCGATCCGCGACGCGCTGCGCGAGGACCTGCTCGCCGGCTACGAGGGCGACCCGGCCGCGCGTTCCGAACAGGAAGTCGCGCTGGCGTATCCCGGCTTCTACGCGACCGCGGTGCACCGCGTCGCGCACCGGCTCTGCGAGCTCGGCGTGCAGCTGCTGCCGCGCATGATGAGCGAGCGGGCGCATTCGCTCACGGGCATCGACATCCACCCGGGCGCGACGATCGGCCCCGGCTTCTTCATCGACCACGGCACCGGCGTCGTGATCGGCGAAACGTGCACGATCGGCCGCCGCGTCAAGCTCTACCAGGGCGTCACCCTCGGCGCGCTTTCGTTCGCCAAGGACGCCGACGGCAACCTCGTCAAGGGCATCAAGCGCCACCCGGACGTCGAGGACAACGTCGTCGTCTACGCGGGCGCCACGATCCTCGGCGGCGAGACGCGCATCGGACACGATTCCGTCATCGGCGGCAACGTGTGGCTCGTCCACTCCGTTCCGCCGCACAGCAAGGTCCTCAACGCGCAGCCCTCGCCGCGCGTCCGGACGCCCGGCGTCCCGGACGTGGACGAATTCGCCGCGGGCGGGGGCATCTAGCGATGCGCCCCGATCCGTCCCGCGCCCGCGCCCCGCGCCGGGGCGCCGCCTTCGCCGCGCTCGATCCGGGCACGCGGACGCGCGTCGACGCGATCCGCATCCTCAAGCGCTGGACCGACACGGGCGACTTCCCGGACCGGCTGTTCGGCGAAATCCCGTCCGCGCGGCGCGGCTTCGCGATGGACCTCGTGTACGCGACCGTCCGCAACGTCCGCGCGCTCGACTTCGCGCTGCGCTCCTTCCTCGCCCGAGAGCCGGAGCACCCGCACGCGGCCGTCGCGCTGCTGCTCGGCGCCGCGCAGATCCTGAAGATGCCGGACGTCGCGGAGCACGCGGCCGTCTTCTCCACGGTCGAAGCGCTCAAGGCGCTCGACGGCCCGCAGCCCTGTGGCTTCGCCAACGGCGTCCTGCGCAACCTGCTCCGCAACCGCGGCGTCGCGCTCGAGACGCTCGCCGGCGCGCCGCCCGCCGTGCGCGAATCGCACCCCGACGCGCAGGTCGCGCGCTGGACGGAGCGCTTCGGCGCGGAGCGCGCGGAGGCGATCTGCAAGTGGGACAACGAACCGGCCTCGCCCGTCGTCCTTTCGCTCCCGCACCGCCCCTCCCCGCCGGAGCTCATGGCGTCGTTCCTCGCGGCCGGCGTCGAGGCGAAGCGCCACCCGGGCGTCCCGGAGCGCGCGCTCGTCATCCCGCACGGCTCGCACGTCGACCGCCTGCCCGGCTTCGCCGAGGGGCTCTTCTCGATCCAGGACCCCGCCACGCTCGAAGCGGTGCGGCTCCTCGACGTGCGCCCCGGGCAGCGCGTGCTGGACGCCTGCGCGGCGCCGGGCGGAAAGTCCGTGCAGATCGCCGCGCTGCTCGAAGGGACGGGCGGCTCGCTCGTCTCGATGGACTGCTGGCGCGACCGCCTCGTCCCGCTGCGCGACAACCTGCGCCGCTTCGGGTTCGACGGCCTCGCGCGCGTCGTCCTCGGCGACGCCAAGCGCGTGCGCCCCGCGGACGTCGGCGGCGAACCGTTCGACCGCATCCTCGCGGACGTGCCGTGCAGCAACACGGGCGTGCAGCGCCGCCGCGCGGACGCGCGCTGGCGCTTCGACGAAACGCGCCTCGCGACGCTCGTGCAGGTGCAGGAGGCGATCCTCGAAAACCTCGCCGGCCTGCTCGCGCCGGGCGGGCGGCTCGTCTACAGCACCTGCTCGCTGGAAGCGGAGGAGAACGACGCCGTCGTGGCGGGGTTCCTCGAACGCCACCCGGACTGGCGCCTCGCGGGGAAATCCGCGCAGGTCCCGCCCGACCGCTCCTGCGACGGCGCCTTCGCCGCCGCGCTCGAACGCGCGCCGGACCGCGGTTGACAAGCGGGACGGAAAAAGCTAGTCTCCGCCGCGCAACGACAAACGCGAAAGGAGGCACCATGCCCGTCACGTCCCTCACCGATTCCGACTTCGACGCCGCCGTCTCGGACGGCGTGTGCGCCGTCGACTTCTTCGCCACCTGGTGCGGACCCTGCCGCATGATGGCGCCGCTCTTCGAGAGCGTCGCGGCCGAAATGGAGGGCCGCCCCGTCAAGTTCTTCCGCGTCGACGTGGACCAAGCCCCGATGGCGGCCGGCCGCTTCGGCGTGCAGTCGATTCCGACCCTGCTCGTCCTCAAGGACGGCGTCGAGTCGGACGTGAGCGTGGGCGTGACGCCGCCCGCGAAACTCCGCAAGATGGTCGAGGCCGCGCTTTCCTGACCGAATCCGCCATGTCCCCGGGCCGCGTCCTCCGCGTCGTCTTCATGGGATCGGACACGCTCTCGTGCCCGTTCCTGCGCGCGCTCGCGGAAAGCCCCGACGTCGAGGTCGCGGCCGTCGTCACGCAGCCCGACCGCGGCCGCGGCCGGCACCTGCGCGTCACGCCCGGCCCCGTCAAGGAGCTCGCGCTCTCGCTCGGCATCTGCGTGATCGACCCGCCGAAGGTGAACGAGGAGTTCGTCGTCGAGACGCTCGCCGGCCTCGGGATCGACGCGATCGTCGTGATGGCCTACGGGCAGATCGTCGGCGACGCGATCCTCGACCTGCCGCGCCTCGGCTGCGTGAACCTCCACGTCTCGCTCCTGCCGCGCTGGCGCGGCGCCGCGCCGATCCAGCGCGCGATCCTCGCGGGCGACGCGCGGACCGGCGTCACCGCGATGCTCATGGACCGCGGCATGGACACGGGCGACACGCTCGGTTCGGTCGCGTGCGACATCGCGCCGGACGACACGACCGGCTCGGTCGCCGCGAAGCTCTGCGACGCCGGCTGCGGCCTCATGCTCGACACGCTGCGCGCGCTCGACCGCGGCGACGCCGTCCGCGTCCCGCAGGACGGCTCGCTCGCCACCAAGGCGCCGAAGATCCGCAAGGAGGAGGCATGGCTCGACTGGTCGCTCTCGGCGGCCGAGAACGAACGCAAGGTGCGCGCGTTCTTCCCCAAGCCCGGCGCGGCGACCTGGATCCCGCCGGCCTCCCCCGGCGGCCGCGGGCTTCTCGTGAAGGTCCTCCGCGCCCGCGTCGAAACGCTCCCGCGCGGCATGGCGCTCGCGCTGCCCGGCACGCTCCTGGAGCTCGACCAGCAGAAGGGCCCGCTCGTCGCGGGCGGCGCCGGCAAGGCGCTGCGCCTCGTCGAAGTGCTGCCCGAAGGCCGCCCGCGCCCGATGGACGGCGGCTCGTTCGCGAACGGCTACCGCGCCCGCATCCCGATCGGCGTCCGCCTCGGCGTGCCGCCGGTCGCCTAGCGCGGGCGTTCGCCGAAGCGGCGGACGAAATTGTCGCGGTAGACCGCGTGCAGGACGGCGTCCGGCAGTCCGAGCGGCCGCAGGACGCCGAGGTCGGTATCGTGGAAGCGGAACGGCTCCGTGCGCTCCAGGAACGCGCGCGGCAGGTTCACGATGAAGCCGTAGTTCCACGTGTAGGTCGCGAGGTCGTCCGACGAATGCCAGTCGTCCGAATCGCTTCCGAAGAGGAAGCGGTCCGCGAAGCGCTGGAAGAGACCCCGCCACGTCTCCGGATCTCGCGACATGCCCGCGTACATCTCTCCGCCCGGCGTGAGGTCGAAGCAGAGGTGCGGGTAGGTTTCGAGCAGGCGTGCGGCTTCGTCCGGACGGTCGCCGAGGAAGAACAGGTGCGCGAGCGTGAGCCGCAGCCGCGGATGCGCGCGCAGCACGCCCTCGACCTCCGCGCGGATCTGCGCGAGGGACGGGAACGAACCGTCGTAGCGCCACTTCTCGCCGCGCGCGGCGGCGGCCGCGTCCCAGCAGTCCGGCGGGTCGCCCGCGTGCATCGTGAGCGGAAGTCCGGTTTCTTCGAGGAACGAAAAGAACGGCGCGAGGACGGGCCCGTCGAGCGGAAGGGAGAAGCGCTTGCGCTGCCCGGGCTTGCCGAGGAGCAGTTTGAAGCCGTCGTAGCCTTCGGCGACGCGGGCGCGGGCCTGGGCGAGCAAGTCGTCCGGGTCGTCGAGGCCGTCGAAGCGCAGGAGGAGCCCCGCGCACGCGTAGACGAAGCGGTCGGGGCGCTCGGCATTGAGCTCGCGCTTCACGGCGAGGCAGCGGGCGTTGTTGCCGGAATCGTCGCGCCCGAGACGGCTGCTCGACGGCAGTCCGAGCAGCGCGACGCGCTCCATCCCGAAGTGCTCCATCAGGCCGCGCACCATCTGCATGTCCCACGCGTGGTCGCGCGCCTCGCCGAGGTGCACGTGCGCGTCGCAGAGCGGCAGGTCGGCGCGGTAGCCGTTGAACGCGGGGTTGGAAACGCCGGGCGGCGGCGCCTCGTTCGGATTGAAGGGGACCGGGTCCATGGACGCGACTAGACGAGCGACAGGATCTCGTCCATCTGCTCGTCCGTCCCCACCGAGATGCGGAGGAACGCGTCGAGCCCCGGGTCCTTGAAGTGCCGCACGAGGATGCCGCGCGCGCGGAGCTTCTCCAGCACGCCGGCCGCCGTCTGCCCCTCGGGCGGGCGCGTCCAGAGGAAGTTCGTCCGCGACTCCTGCACGAACCACCCGCGATTGCGCAGCTCGCCCGCGAAGCGGTCGCGCGTGGACAGGATCTTGCGGACGTTCGCCTGCATCCACTCCGGGTCGGAGAGAGCCGCGACCGCCAACTCCTGCGCGAGCGCGTCGACGTTGTAGGAGTCCTTCACCTTGTAGATCGCGCCGATGTTCTCCTCCGAGCCGACGAGCACGCCGACGCGCAGCCCCGCGAGCGACCACGCCTTCGAAAACGAGCGCGAGACCACGACGTTCGGCTCCTCCAGCGCGAGCGACAGGCAGTCCGCACCCGCGAAGAGCACGTAGGTCTCGTCCACCAGCAGCGTCGAGGGCGCGATGGCGCGCGCGAACTCGCGCACCGCGTCGATCCCGAAGATCGTCCCCGTCGGCGCGTTCGGGTTCACGAGGCAGAACAGGTCCGGCGCCGGGTCGGGCAGCCGGAACGCCGCGAGCGCCGCGTCGCTTTCCGGCAGCGGGAACTTGTCCAGCGGCGCCTCGCGGATGTCCGCCAGCACCTGGTAGAGCGAGTAGGTCGGGTCGAAGACGCCGACGTGCGCCGCGTTGCGCACGAACACGTGCACCGCGAGGCGCAGCGCCTCGTCCGAGCCGTTTCCGACGAACACGTTCTCCATCTTGCAGCCGTAGCGCCGCGCGAGGTGGTGGCGCAGCTTCGCGGACTCCGAGTCCGGGTAGCGGCGCAGCGTCTCGGCGTCGAACGAACGCAGCGCTTCTGCCACCTTGGGCGACGGCGGATACGCGTTCTCGTTCGCGTTGAGCTTCACGAGACGCTTCATCTTGGGCTGCTCCCCCGGCACGTAGGGGGCGAGCGAGAGGACGGAGGAACGGATCATGGCGGCGGATTATACGCCCCCGTCCGCCTCCGCGCAAGCGCGCTCCTTGCGCCCGAGCCCGCCGACGACGACCGCGATCTCGCCCTTCGGCGGCGGCCCGGCGAAGCGCGCGGCCAGCTCGGGGAGCGTCCCGCGCTCGACGCGCTCGAACTTCTTCGTGAGCTCCAGGCACACCGCCGCCGGGCGCGCGCCGAGGACCTCGGCCGCCGCGGCGAGCGTCTTGCCGATCCGGAACGGCGACTCGTAGAGCACGAGCGTGTGCGGCGACGCCGCCTCGTCCTCGAAGAACCGCCGCAGCGCGCCGGGCTTGCGCGGCGGGAAGCCGAGAAACGTCCAGCTCGACGTCGGCAGCCCCGAGAGCACGAGCGCCACGTCCGCCGCCGACGGTCCCGGCACGGCCGTGACGGGCAGTCCCTCCGCGACCGCGTCGCGCACGAGCCGGAAACCGGGATCGGAAACGCACGGGTAGCCGGCGTCCGTGCAGAGCGCCACGTCCTGCCCCGCGCGGAGGCAGTCGAGGATTTCCGCGCCCGCGCGCTCCTCGGCGCCTTCGCGGTAGGAGATCATCCGCGCCGGCCGCGGGATGCCGAAGTGCGAAAGCAGCTGCCAGGTGTGGCGCGTGTCCTCCGCCGCGATCACCGGCGCCGCGCGCAGCGTTTCGAGCGCCCGCGGCGACAGGTCGCCGAGGTTGCCGATCGGGGTGGCGACGAGGTAGAGCATCGCGCGTCCTCCCCTCCCCTAGCCCGCGTAGACGCGCCGGACGCGCGGCCCGATCGCGCAAAAGACGTCGTGCGGGTGCGTCGCCTTGAGCGACGCCCAGTCGGCGATGCCGATCTCGCGCGAACCCTGGCGGCCGAGCAGCACGCATTCGTCGCCGGCGCGCGCGTCCGGGACCTGGTCGAGCGCCACGGTCGCGAAGTCCATGCAGATGCGCCCGATCACGGGGCAGGGCGCGCCGTGCACGAGGACGGCCCCGCGGTTGGAGAGCGCGAGCGGAAGTCCGTCCGCGTAGCCCGCGGCGACCGTGCCGACGGGCACGTCGCGCGGCGCGGTCCACGTACGCCCGTAGCCGATCGTCGAACCGGCCTTCACGGTCCGCACCTGCGCGAGCTTCGCCTTGAGCGCGAAGACGGGCTCCAGCCCGAGGCTGCGGTTGGCGGCCGGGTCGGCCGCACCGTAGAGGCCGATGCCGGCGCGCACGTGCGTGAACGGCGCGCGGCACGCGGCCGGGACGAGCCCGATGCCGTCCGAATTGGCCAGGTGCAGTGCCGCGAAGCGGATTCCGCGCGCGGCGAGCCGCTTCGCGAGCGCCTTCACGGCGCGCACCTGCGCCGCCGTGGCGGGGTCTCCGGGGATGTTGGCGGTCGGGAAGTGCGAATACATCCCTACGAGCGCGACGCCCGGCAGCGCCGCGAAGCGGACGATCTCTTTCTCCGCCTCGTCGAGGCGGAGGCCGACGCGCGACATGCCCGTGTCGAGCGCGACGTGGCAGCGCGCCGTGCGCTTGAGCCGCACCGCGGCGTCCGAGACAGCCTTCGCCTCCGCCGGGTCGGAGAGCGGGATGCGGATGCCGGCGCGGACGGCGGGCGCGATTTCGTCCGGCAGCAGCGAACCGAGCACGCCGACGGGGACGCGCCCGCCGGTCGCCCGCTGCGCGGCGAGCGCCTCCTC
>JAFPUX010000005.1 GCA_017413145.1 Kiritimatiellia bacterium
GCCGACTGGGCGCCCGCCGCGCCCGGCGCGCTCGGCCCGGAGGACCGCGCGTTCCTGCTCCGCATCGCCCGCGAGGCGGTCGAGCACGCCGTGCGCACCGGACGCCCGCTCCCCGCCCGCCACTTCGCCGCGGACGCACCCGCCGCCACGCGCGAGAAACGGGGCGCGTTCGTGACGCTCACGCGCAAGGCCGACGGCTCCCTGCGCGGGTGCATCGGCGAAATCCTGCCGATGCGGCCGCTCGTCGAGGCCGTGACCGCGCGCGCCGCGGACGCCGCGCTGGAGGATCCGCGCTTCGAACCGGTCGCGCCGGACGAGCTCGCGGAGCTGCGCGTCGAAGTCTCCGCGCTCTCGCCGCCCGCGCCCGTCGCCTCGTGGCGCGACATCGTCCTGGGCCGCGACGGCATGACGCTCGAGAAGAACCGCCGCTTCGCCGTCTTCCTCCCGCAGGTCGCGCCCGAACAGGGCTGGGACCTCGCCACGACCCTCACACACCTCTCGCTCAAGGCCGGCCTCCCCGCCGACGCCTGGCGCGCCGGCGCCTCGTTTGAAACCTTCCGCGCCGAAGTGTTCCATGAGTGAAGTCCGCAAGTCCTCCCGTGGCGGGGTTTCCACCCCGCCACGGGAGGGCATTGATCGCCGCGCTTGCGCGGTCGTCTGCGGCATCGTCAAGCGGATTTGCAATGCTTGCCCGCCCCCCGCGCTTCTGCTAGACTCGGCCCCATGACCTTTGTCCTCTCGGTTTTCGCAATCGCGATCGCGCTTCTGGCGGCATTTCTCGTCGTCATGGACTGGATCGCGCTTTTCGAGTCGGTCCGGACGAAACGATTCCGCTCGCCGGTTCCGTTCCTCGGCGGCGCGTTTGGCGTGATCGCATGCCTGTTTGGCGGATGGTTCTGCGGCCTCCCCGCCCTCCTCCGTCTCTTCTGGATTCCCCTCCTTCTCGATCCGACCTGGCCGCTCTTCGTGTTGGCTCTGCCGCGCATGGTCTTTCCTCACGGCCGCTGGCGGCGCCGCCTCGCGCGGCTCGTGCTCGCGGGCGTCGCATTCGTCCTCGCATGCAACCTCGCGGTGCTGATCGCCGCCGCGGGGCGGGTGACGCCCGCGGGGCATGCGGCGGAGGCGCCGGCGCGGCGGGCCGCGGTGGTGATGGGCTGCATCCCCAAGCTGCGCGGCGGATGGGACAACCCGTATTTCACGGCGCGCATCGAGGCGGCGGCCGAACTGTGGCGCGCGGGAAAGGTCGAGGCGCTGATCGTCAGCGGCGACAACCACGTCGCCGGCTACGACGAACCGTCCGACATGAAGGCCGCGCTCGTCGCGGCGGGCGTCCCGGAGGACCGCATCGTCTGCGACTACGCGGGCTTCCGCACGCTGGACTCCGTCGTGCGCGCCAAAACCATTTTCGGTCTCGACTCGTTCCTCGTCGTCTCACAGGACTTCCACGTCCGCCGCGCGATCTTCCTCGGCCGCTGCAAGGGGCTTGACGTGCGGGGATACGCCGCACCGCTCCGGGTCGCCCGCCGGGCGCGCGCGCGGCTCGCGCTCCGCGAACCCCTCGCCCGCGTCGTCGCCGTCCTCGACGTCCTCTTCGGCCGCCGCCCGCGCTTCGGCGGTCCGCCTGTCCCCCTTCCGTGCGAGGAAACGCGATGATCTGCGAAGTCTGTCCCCGGCACTGCCGTCTCCAAGAAGGCCAGCTCGGTGCCTGCCGCGCGCGGCGGGCCGAGAGCGGGAAGGTCGTTTGCGCGAACTACGGGAAGATCACGTCGCTCGCGCTCGACCCGATCGAGAAAAAGCCGCTCGCGTTCTTCCGCCCGGGGCGGCCGGTGCTGTCCATCGGGAGCTTCGGCTGCAACCTGCGCTGCCCGTTTTGCCAGAACCACGGGATTTCCCAGGTCGGCGCGGAGGAGTCCGAATGGACCGAAACGACGCCCGCCGCGCTCGCGGACCTCGCGGAGAAGCTCGCGAAGGAGCGCGGCAACGTCGGCCTGGCCTACACCTACAACGAGCCGCTCGTCGGGTGGGAGTTCGTGCGCGACTGCGCGAAGGAAATCCGGGCGCGCGGCCTCGCGAACGTCCTCGTCTCGAACGGCGTCGCCGCGCAGGCGGTCGTCGCGGAACTCGCGCCGCTGCTGGACGCCGCGAACATCGACCTCAAGGGACCGGACCAGGCGTTCTACGACTGGGTCGGCGGCGACTTCGGGGCCGCGTGCGCGACGATCCGCGCGCTGCACGAAGCGGGCGTCCACGTCGAGGCGACGACGCTCGTCGTCCCGGGCCGCAACGACCGCGACGAGGACGTCGACGCCGTGGCGGGGTTCCTCGCGTCCGTCTCTCCCGACATCCCGCTGCACGTCACGCGCTTCTTCCCGCGGTGGCGCTTCCTCGACGCCGACCCGACGCCCGTCGCGACCGTGCGCCGCCTCGCGGACGTCGCGCGCCGCCGCCTGCGCCGCGTCCTCGTCGGCAACTGCTAGCGCCGCCGTCATTTGACCGCCGAGGGGCGGCCGGAGTAGAATGGGCGGCCTTCGAGGAACGGAACGATGGACGGCGAAACGGACGGCGGAACGCGGAACGACGCCCCCGGCGACGGGGAGCGCGCGCGGCGCATCGTGCGCGTCACCGTCGCCGGCGCGGCCGTGAACGCCGCGCTCGCGGCTGCGAAGCTCGCGGCCGGCGTGTTCGGACGTTCGTCCGCGCTCGTCGCGGACGCCGCGCACTCGCTCTCCGACCTGGCCACGGACGCCGCGGTGCTGCTGTTCGTGCGCGTCTCGTCGCGCCCGCCGGACGAGGACCACGACTTCGGGCACGGCAAGTTCGAGACGTTCGCGA
>JAFPUX010000357.1 GCA_017413145.1 Kiritimatiellia bacterium
CGCGTGCCAGGCGCGCGACGCCCGTCTCCGCGCGGCGCGGGCGGACGTCAGAACGCCCAGTTGAGTTCCCAGCGGGCGAAATACGCGGTCCGGTCGGAGACGTAGTAGTCCCCGGGCTCGAACACTTCGAGGAAGAGGTGCCCGGTCAGCCCCTGCGCCGACCACACGGGGAACGTGTAGCGGACCGTCTCCAGCCAGCCGCGGTCGCGGCCGCCGCCGGCGCCGTCGCGCTCCGGCGCGAAGACGGGGCCGGCCGTCGCCCGCACCTTGTGGGCCTTCGATTCCCCGAACGAGCCGCCGATTTCCAGCCAGGCGTGCGAGATGTCGTGCCACGTGCCGACGCCGTCCGCGTCGAACGCGTAGAGCAGCAGTTCGCTGATCCACGGATAGCGGCCGAAGAGGACGTTGAAGTCCTCGCGGCGCGCGGTGTCCGGGTCGTCGCCCGAGAGCCAGAGCGCGTTGGCGGAGACGTAGACGCCGGGCGCGAAGGACCACTTGAGACCGCCCGTCGCGAAGCCCGCGCGGCGGTCGTAGCCGTCGCTCCCGCTCCATTGCAGCGCGCCTTCGAATTCGGCGCTCCACTCGTCCGAGAAGCGCGGCAGCAGGCGCGCGCCGAACGTGTGGACGTCCTCGTGCGGGACGCGGTCCCCGGCGCGCGTGCGCCACGCCGTGTCGTGGAGCCAGACGTAGTAGACGCCCCAGCCGAGCTCCTCCAGCGCCCGGTCGTCGTAGAAGAAGCCGGCCGTCGCCTCGTCCATGCCGTTCCAGCCCGGCGCGAGGCCCGTCAGGTCGCGGTGCTCGTGGCCGACGGCAAGCTTGTTCTCGCAGCGGCCGTAGAATCCGAACAGGTCGAGCGTCCGCTTTTCGTCCACGCGGACGCGCGCCAGCGCGCCGTCGAAGAACCCCGTGCGCGAACCGTCCTTCGCCGTGCCCTCCGCGAAGAGCCGTCCCGAGCCGAGCGAGACGTCCTGGCGGCCGAGCGTCAGGTCGACGCGCCCGTCGAACAGGCCGCGCAGCGACAGCTCGAGCCGGTCGACGATCAGCTCGTCGGGCCACTCGTAGGACTCCTGCCCGGCCTCGCGGATCCGGAACTCGTCGCAGAGCCGCGCGTCGAGCGAGAGCCAGTCCCCGAAGTCGACGCCCGCGAAGAGGCGCGGACGGACGCGGAAGTAGTCGTTGCGGCCGCCGCGCGTCACGGACGGTTCGGCCGTCTTGATCGGGATGTGGTCGAACGCCTCCTGGCGCAGGCGCAGGTCGCCGCCCGCGCGGAACGAGAGGGTCTCCGGCGCGGCGGCCGGAACCTCGTCGGAGAGCGCGGCCGCGCCCGCGAGGGCCAGGACCGCCACCGGAAAACGGATCGCTTTCATGGCGCGCGATTCTACCAGACGCGCGCCCGCGGCCGCAAGTCCCGCCGCGGCCCCCTTGCGCGCGGGAGCCGGAGATGGTAGTCTTGCCGCCGTCCCACGGAACCGATTCCATGAACGAAAACATCGCGAAACGCAACGCCCTTCTCGCGCAGAAGGTGATCCGCGGGCTCGAGTCCCGCAACATGTCCGGCCACTGGGCCGCGTCGAAGGAAGAGGCGCTCGCCGTCGCGCTCTCGCTGATCCCCGAAGGCTCGTCCGTCACGATGGGCGGCTGCACCAGCGCCCGCGAGATCGGCCTCGTCGACGCGCTCAAGAAGGGGAACTACAAGTTCATCGACCGCGACGCGTTCGCGGACAAGCGCGCCGCGATGCTCGCGGCCTACGACGCGGACGTCTTCCTCGCGAGCGCGAACGCGATCACCGAGGACGGCGTAATCGTCAACGTCGACGGCAACTCCAACCGCGTCTCCGCCATCGCGCAGGGCCCGCGCAAGGTCATCTTCGTCGTCGGCATGAACAAGGTCCGCCCCGACGTCGACTCCGCCCTCGACCGCGCCCGCCACGTCGCCGCGCCGATCAACGCCCAGCGCTTCGGCCTCTCCACGCCCTGCGCGAAGACCGGCGCCTGCGCGGACTGCAAGTCGCCCGACACGATCTGCTGCCAGATCCTGATCACGCGCTTCTCCCGCCACGCCGGCCGCATCCACGTGGTCCTCGTGAACGACGCGCTCGGGTTCTAGCCCGCCCCACCGGCCCGCCCCACCCCGCCACGCCCCGCACAGCCATGGACTCCCCCACCCTCCGCAACGGCGTCCTCTCGCTCGGTCCCGCGCCCCTCCTCGAAGGGCTCGACCCCGCCTTCTCGCTCAAGGGCTCCTTCCTCTCGCTGCCGGCGACGGGCGAGGCCGAAGGCCACGGCCACGGCCCGTGGCGCCACGTCCCGCTCGGCCGCCCCGCGCGCGTCGCGGCGTTCGCCGGGCAGGCGCAGCGCTCGCCGTTCTGGTTCTCCCCCGTGCAGGGCGCAGACCCCGCGGCGATGGAGGACGCCGCCGCGTGGCTGCTCCTCAAGCGCGA
>JAFPUX010000358.1 GCA_017413145.1 Kiritimatiellia bacterium
CCGCCCGGGGGGTCGCGCGGCGCGCACCGCGCCGCGCGCTACCCGCCGGACTTGCGGACGAGGGCGCGGAAGCGGCCGAAAAGCGGAGCGGCGTCGTGCGGGCCGGGGCAGGCCTCGGGGTGGCACTGGACGGAGAAGGCGGGGAGCGTCCTGTGGCGGAGCCCTTCGATCGTCCCGTCGTTGAGGTTCAGGTGCGTGACCTCGAGGCAGTCCGGCAGCGACTCCGCCACGACCGCGAAGTTGTGGTTCTGCGAGGTGATTTGCACCTTCCCCGTCGCAATGTCCTTCACCGGGTGGTTGCACCCGTGGTGCCCGAACTTCAGCCGCCCCGTCTTCGCCCCGCAGGCGAGCGCGAGCAACTGGTGCCCCAAGCAGATTCCCATTATCGGGATGTTCGGCGCTTCGCTGGCCGCCGACGGCGGCCGCGAAGCGCACATCGCATCGGCGCGCGGACCGTCGGCCTCCGGCCGTGGCCCGCAAGCGACGATGCCCAACAGTTTCCGGATGTTCTCGATCACGTAGGGCAGAGCGGCGGGATCGGCGGGGCCGTTGGAGAGAAAGACGCCGGCGGGCTTGAGCGCGAGGATTTCCTCGGCCGGCGTCTTCGCCGGGAACACCCGCACCCGCGCCCACGCCGCGAGCGACCGCAGGATGTTCGCCTTCACGCCGAAATCGTAGACGGCGACGAGCGGTGCGGCGCCGCCGCGCCGCTCGTCGAATGAAGGGTGCGCCTGCGGCGCAAATGACGGGTGCCGCTCCGCGGCAAATGACGGGTGCGCCTGCGGCGCAAA
Organism: Kiritimatiellia bacterium; assembly: GCA_017413145.1. Taxonomy (GTDB): domain Bacteria; phylum Verrucomicrobiota; class Kiritimatiellia; order RFP12; family UBA3636; genus UBA3636. Next base: position 792 of record JAFPUX010000358.1, read on the forward strand.
TGACGGGTGCCGCTCCGCGGCAAATGACGGGTGCGCCTGCGGCGCAAATGATGGGTGCCGCTTCGCGGCAAATGCAGACTCTGCGTTCTCTGCGCTCTCTGCATGAGAATCAAACTCCGCGGACTCCGCGAACTCCGCGTGAGAATTTGACTCCGCGGACTCCGCGTGAGGAAAATCGTACGGCGCAGAGCAGGTAACCTTCGCGGCGTAGTCCTGCCCGTCGAGGCCCTCCCATTCGCGGGCGCGGCGGACGGCCTCCGAGGGGTCCATCGGCTCGGGCCCCGCGTGCAGATAGGCCTTCTGCGAGCCGTGGTCGCGGAGGTGGAGCGTGAGGCTCCGCGTGTCGAGGGCGCGAAGCCCCGGAACGCCCGCGTCGGCGAGGAGCCGGTCGAGCGGGAGGGTCGAGCGGAAGTTGGACGGCTCCGCGAGGTCGTTCACGACGAGCCCGGAGAGGAAGAGGCCGCGCGACTCGGCGTCGTCGCCGTTCGTGCCGTAGTTGCCGACCTCGGCGGTGGTGAGCGCGACGATCTGCCCGGCGTAGGAGGGGTCCGTGGCGATCTCCTGGTAGCCGGACATCCCGGTGTTGAAGACCGCCTCGCCGAGCCGGTCCTCCCGCGCGCCGAACGCGACGCCGCGGAACACCGCGCCGTCCGCCAGCGCGAGGAATCCCGCGCGCTCGCGCTCCGCCCGCCATTTTTCCTCGTAATTCATATGCGACAAGCAAGCATTCCCCGTGCCACGCGCGTAGCGAACGCAAAGGCCGCAACCGCGCGGGCCGATGTGCCGTCGCACGCCGCTTCGCGGCTACGGCACGATCGGCCCGCGCGTTTTGGGATGCCGTCCCCTACCCTCCCCTCCCCGTTTCCAAAACCGCCCGCCGCCCGCGCGGTCGTTTTACATTTTTTGCCGGGTGGCGGACGTCCCGCTACTTGACGACGATGACGGTCGGGCGCGGGGCGACGGGGAAGGTCTCCGACCACTGCTGGACGGGGACCGCGGTCTGCATCGTGGTCGCGAGGCGGAAGGCGATGGACTTGGCGCGGCCGACGTCGGGCACGCGATACTGCGCCTCGGCCGTGTCGCCCGCCGGGATCGTCGCGATTGCGGCGCACGCCTCCCACGCGTTGGAGCGCGAGCCGCCGTCGTCCGCGCCGTAGAAAGCGGAGAGCGTGCCCGCCTTGGCGAGCCCCGTGAACGACGCGGTGACGAGCACGTCCTCGCCGTCCTTCGAGAGTCGCTTCACGGTCATCAGGTCCGCGTCGGAATACTTGGCGCGAAGCACGGAGCCGTCGCCCGGATCGAGCAGCGCCCTCCAACCGCCCCAACCCTTGCTGAAGTAGTCGTAGTCCATGCGTCCCTTGATGTTGTAGCCGCAGCCGAAAATTCCGCCGGAGTTCAGGCCCGCGCCCCCGGTCCCGTGGCCAAAACGGATTTCAATCGGCGTCCAGCCCGTCGCGGCCGCCACGTAGTTGGAAGCGACGAACTCGTTCCAAACGCCGTTGTCGATGACGACCGTGCCGCCCACGACCAGATACGACCAGCCGGACACCCATTTGCCGAACACGTAGTTCGTCCCCTCCTCCATCCACATCTCGCCCGCGTAGGCGAAGCTCATGTTGTCGCCCCAGCTCCAGTCCGTTCCGTTCCAGTCCTTGCCGCCGTTGTTGGTGTTGGCCATCACCGTGCCGGCGGCGAAGGTCCGCGTCGGATCGGTCGCGATGGGGGTCTCGCGGTCGACGCGGCCCGTCGTCAGCCGGGCCTGGACGAGCCCCGCCGCGTAGACGGCCGCGCGGGCGGGAAGGGCGGCCGCGGCGACGAGCGCCGCGAGCGCGGCGGGAAGGAATGCGGATTTCGCGTTCATGGCGTGGGTTCCTCGAAGAAGATCGTGGCGATCTGCCAGCCGGCGAGGCCGGGGAGCGTGACGACGGCCTCGTCCGGCCCTGCGCCGGGCGTGCAGTCTATCGGCGCGGGCGCCGCCATCGTCGCGTCCTGCACGGAGGCCGCGCGCGAGACGGGGCGGCGCACGCGCACGGCCAGCTCGTCCGTGCCGCCGATGGAGAGGTTGAGGATCGTCACGCTGTCGAGGCGGCCGTCGTCGCGGATGCGCGGCAGAACGCGCAGCGCGCGACAGGCGTCGACGCGGACCGGGAACGCGCCGCCCGTCGCGCGGTCGAGGTCGTCGAGTAGCTTTGCGCGACGGCTCGCGAGCGGATACGCGCCGAAGTCCGAGACGTCGACGACCGCCGCGCCGCCGGAAGCGGCGCGCGCGGCGTCCGCG
>JAFPUX010000359.1 GCA_017413145.1 Kiritimatiellia bacterium
CCGCGCGGAGGAGCCGTTCGTCGCCGCGGCGCGCGAGCGCGGCGTCGAGATCGTCTCGCACGCCGTCCCGAAGGAGTTCGCGATCGGCGACTTCGCCGTGTCGATGCGCGTGCGCAACCAGGGCGAGCTCGCGCTGCGCGGGTCGCTCGCGGTCTTCTCGGTCGACGCGGAGGGGAAGAACCCGCGCGAGCTGGGCAAGGCGGCGCAGATCGACCTGCCGCCGAAGTCCGTCTCCGCGGACGCCGAGCAGGAGCTCGCGGTCTCGGGACGCGTCACGGCGGCCGAGCTCGGGCGCAAGGCGCGCATCCTGCTCCGTCCGGCGGGCTCGCCGGAGATCGTCTGCTACGAGGGCCCGGTGGTCGAGTCGCGCAAGGCGGCGGAGAAGCGTGCGTCGGAGGCGGCGAAGGCGACGGGCTCCGCGGGCGGGCGCCACGAGATCCGCTGGGCGGAGCGCCTGCCGGAGGGCGAGGGCGAGCGTTACCGCGCGTTCCTCGAGGCGGGCGGCGTGCTGATCGTGAGGCTCGTCGAGTGCAGGGAGGACTACGCCGGCGCGGCGGCGTTCTGCGGGGCGGACGCGCTGCCCGCGTTCAAGCCGCAGAAGGGTGCGGCGAACTCCTACGACATCAACGTCGATCCGGGCGACACCCCGCTCTTCGACTGGCCGAACCGCATTTCGCCGACGCTCAAGGCCGGCAACGGCCGGCTCTCGCTCCCGGGCGAGGCGGGCAAGCGGTGGGAGACGGTCCAGAAGGGCTACACGATGCTGCATCGCGTCGGGAAGGGCCTGCTGATCGTCTCGACGCACGAGGTCGCGGACACGCCCGCGCTGCGCGAGGACGTGAAGCGGCAGCTCGCGCTCGAGGAGGGCGGCTTCCGCCTCGTCTCGTTCTCGCAGGAGTTCGAGGAGCTCGAGGCGTGGAAGGGCAAGGCCGGCCATCCGGCGCTCGGCGGCGGCAAGATCGTGCTCCGCGTGAAGAACGCGAACTACGCCACGACGAACCTCAACCTCGCGATGCGGCTCGACCTGCGCGAGACGCGCAAGGGCGGCCGCACGCGCACCTGGCTCGCGCGGGCGAAGGAGAACGCGAAGATCGGCGAGACGTTCCAGATCGAGATGACGGTGCCGCCGCTCGACCTCAACGGCGGGATCGCCTGGAAGACCCAGGTCCTGGAGTGGGGCGGCAAGCGCGCGTGGACGCTCGCCGAGGGGAACGCGAAGCTTCCGGAATTCTTCGAGGTCGTTCCCCCCGCCTACCGCGGGCAGGTCTCGACGAGGCGCCGCCGCGCGGACGTCGCGATCGGCGTGCGATTCAACCGCCGCGGGTTCGACGCCGGCGGCGGCGCGTGGCGGATCGTCGCGAAGGACGCGAAGGGCAAGGCCGTCGTCGCGGAGGCGGAGGGCGCCTTCGCGCCCGGCGCCGCCGCGGCCGAGGCGTGGCTCCCCGTGCCGGCGGACGCCCCTGCGGGCGAGTACCGGCTCGAGGCGGAGGCGACGCTGCCGGACGGCTCGAAGCACGCGGCGTCGGGGACGTTCCGGATCGTGGCGCCCGCCAAGGGCCAGATCATGGCCGACCAGGACGGGTTCCTGCTGAGCGAGGGCGAACCGTATTTTCCGCTCGGCATCTACCACTGCCACACGTTCAACTGGGACCAGCCGATCGACGACACCGGGCTTCGCGCGCGCGACATGGGCTTCAACTGGATGCAGATGTGGGAATGGGACTACCGCCACCACCTCTCGCTCGACCGGACGACGCTCGGCGAGTTCGTCGACCAGAAGCTCGCCGGCGCCGAGCGCGAGGCCGCGATCGACGCGCTCGTCGAGTCGAACAAGGTCAACCGCGCCGCCTTCGCGGGCGTCGCCATCTGCTTCGAGGGCTTCGGCGTCTGGAACCAGGTCATCTTCCGCCGCCCCGGCGACGAGGGGAAATACGACTTCGAGACGGACGAGCGGATCCGGCGCGAGATCGCGTCCATCGCGGACGACCCCGACCAGCTCGTGCGGATGTGGTATTTCGCCGACGAGGCCGGCGGCAACTTCCACCGGCAGCTCCGGCGCGCCGCGGACTACTACGCGAGCATCGACAAGGCCGGCTA
>JAFPUX010000360.1 GCA_017413145.1 Kiritimatiellia bacterium
CTGCGAGAGGCGCGCGCCGAGGCGGCAGCAGCGCAGCGCGAAGGGCTGCTCGGCGTCCGTCGCGTTCACGGTGGCGAGCGCGACCTCGCCCGTGGCGGGGTCGCGGAAGGCGACGGCGCGCAGCCAGGCGTCCGAGCCGCCGGTGCAGCCGACGCGCACCATGCCGGGGCGCAGGTGGCGCGTGAGCTGCCCGTAGAGCCCCCATCCGGGCGAGAGCGAAAAGTCCGAAGGGTCGTCGCGCGGCACGACGACGAAGGTGCGCGCCGTTTCGGGCGGCGGCGCGCGTCGGTAGTCGACGAGCCGGCCCTGGAACTGGTGCGGGGCGCCCCATTCGTCGCTCGCGGTCGTCCACTGGTTGTAGCAGCGAGCGCCGGCGCGGAGCTGGCGGACGATCCGCGCCATCCCGGCCGGGCCGAGGACGGTCTTCTCGGTCGCGTAGAGCGGCAGATCCGGGCGCTCGCGGTGGAGCGCGGCCATCGTCTCGGGCTCGCCGCCGTAGTCGTGGTAGGCGATGCCGCCCACCGCGGCGCGCGCGTCGGGGTCGTCGAGCAGCGGCCGCACGAAGTAGTCGGAGAGGTCGTAGTTGTGGTCGAACGCCCACACCGCCACGTCGCCGAGCCCGGCGCGGTCGAGCGCGCGGCGCGTCGCGACGACGACGTCGCGCTGCACCCACCACGGCATGCACGTCGCGGGCGTCGGGCGGTCGTTCGCGGTGAGGGACTCGTTCTGCGGCGAGACGGCGACGAGCGGCACGCCCTCCTCCCGCAGCGCGAGGACGGCGCGGACGAGGTAGCGCGCGTAGACCTCCGCGCAGGCCGGATCGAAGCGCCCGAAACAGCGGGAGCGGTTCTCCTTCATCCACGCGGGGATGCCCCAGACCGCGCCGTGGAAGCGCAGCTCGGGGTTGAGTTCCTTCGCGCGGCGCAGCGCGGCGAAGAGCCCGCGCTCCCGGTCGCGCTCGACCGAGAAGCGCGCGAGGTCCCAGTCGCGTTCGCCGTCCGGCGCGTCGTCGTAGGTGAAGTAGTCGGGAACGGGCTCCCAGTCCGTCGCCCCGAGCGGCACGCGCAGGCAGCTCCACCCGGCGCCCTCGCGCGGGGCGAAGAGCGCGCGCATCGCGGCGTCGCGGCGGTCGGGCGGCAGGCGCGAGAGCGTGAAGAGGTCCGTCCCCGTGAGGATGCCGCCGAGTCCGAGGAGCGGCTGGTCGCGGGCGGCGGGGTCCACGACGACCGTCCGCGCGTCCGGCGCGTCCGCGGCCGGGACGAGCGGCACGGGCTCCCCCTCGCGGAACGCCGCGCCGGGCGCGGCGAGCGAAACGGACGGGCGGACGGAGCGGACGTCGTTCATCGGGCGTCTTCAAGCTTACTGGTACGCCCGGATGCGCACGTCGATGCCGGTGCCGGCGAGGAGGTCGGCGACCTTCTGGATCGGCGTCTGGCTGTAGTGGTACGGGAAAAGAACTTTCGGCTTGACGGTCTTCGCGGCGGCGGCGGCCTGCTCCGGCGTCATCGTGTAGGGCTGGTTCACGGGCAGGAACGCGACGTCGATATCCTTCACGTCCGCCATCTCGGGAATGTCCTCGGTGTCGCCGGCGAGGTAGACGCGGAAGCCGCCGAGCGCAAGGACGTAGCCGTTGTCGCGACCCTTCGGGTGGAACTTCTCGCGGCCCGGCGTCGTGTTGTAGGCGGGAACGGCCTCGATGGTGATGTCCTCGCGGAGCTTCGCGCTTTCTCCGTTCTTGAGCGCGGTGCCGTAACCGAGCATTCCGCGGACGGCCGGATTGGCGTAGACGGCGGTTCCGTCCTTGCGGAGCGCGGCGATGGCTGCCTTGTCGAAGTGGTCGAAGTGCTCGTGCGTGACGAGGACGAGGTCCGCCTTCGGGAACGCCGCGTAGTCGGTCGCCGGCTCGCACTTCGCGCCGACGGGATCGACCTGGATCTCGAGCCCGTCGTACTGGATGCGGACGCTGGCGTGCTTGATGCACGTGAAGACGACGGTCTTTCCGTTCGGCGCTTCGAACGTGTCGGTCTGCGCGGCGGCCACGGCGTTCGTGTCCGCCTTGGCGAAAAAGGTGAAGAGGCTCATGGCGAGGATCGTCGTTGCGAGGTGTTTCATGCCCGCAAGTCTACCACACCGCCGCCGCCGGCGAAAGCGCTTTCGCGCGTGGCGGGGTGCCCCACCCCGCCACGCGCCGCCCGGTCACGGGAGGACCGCCGCGACGATGTCGTCCATCGAGGCGGCGATGACGTCGGCGCCCGCGGCGGCGAGCTGCTCCCGGGTGGCGTTCCCCCAGAGGACGCCGCACGTCCGGACGCCCGCCGCGCGGCCCATCTCGATGTCGACCGGCATGTCTCCGACGACGAGCGCCCCGGCGGCCGGGACGTCCGTCCGGCGGAGGACTTCGAGGACCGCGTCGGGCGCCGGTTTCGGGTTCTCCACGCCGTCGCCGCAGACGATGGCGTCGAACGTGCCGTCGAGCCCCATGTCGCGCAACAGCGGCGCGAGCGTGAACGAGGAGCGCGAAGAGGCGATGGCGAGGCGGACGCCGGCGGCGCGGAGCCGCGACAGCATGCCCGCTGCGCCGGGGAACGGCCGCGGCGCGAGTTCCTTCTTCTTCTCGTCGAAGATCCGGCGGTAGACCGAAACGCAACGGTCTAGCGTTTCGTCCGGGACTCCCGGCAGAAGCCGGGCGAAGCCATCCTTGAGCCGGAGTCCGATGGTCGCCGCGCAGGCGTCCGCGTCCGCCGCGGGCAGGCCGAGCTCCCGCATCGTGTCCCCCATCGTCAGGACGATGTTGCGGCGCGTGTCGCCGAGCGTCCCGTCGAAATCGAAGATGGCGAGGCGGGTCTTCGGAGCGGACCGTTCCGGCAGCTCGATGACGTCGCCGGCGCGCGGCGTTTCGATCCGGCAGTCCGGGAGGGCGGCGCGCAGGTAGTCCACGGCGGCCGCGCCGGTGCAGTGCATGAGATGCAGTTCCCGGACCCCGCTGCGCCGCAGATAGTCCGCGGTGCGCTCCAGCCTGTCTTGGCTCGCCCGCAGCAGATGGAGCCCGCCGACGATCGCGCGGACGGGAATGTCCGGCCGGCGCTCGCGGCACCGTTCGAGCGTGTTCACGATGCCCGCGTGGCAGCATCCCTGCACGAGGACGCCCCCGGCGAGCAGGAGCGCCTGCTCGTCCGGAATCGCGTCCGGTTCGCGCCCCTCCCTGTCGAAGAAGAACGGCCCTCCGGCGTCTTCTCCCGAGCGGCGGGGGATCGGTCCCGTCGCGAACGCGCCAGGAACGACCTCGAGGAAGTCGAGCACTTCGACGATCCGCAGATCCGTCGACGGCATCGAAAGGTCGTGCGGCGGCTTGCCAGGATGTAGACTGAAACGCGGGCGGCGGACGCCCGGCGCGGCGTAGACCGTGCTTTTGGAAAGGGACGGAAGCCCGCCCGTGTGGTCGTTGTGCCCGTGGGAAAGGACGACCGTCTCCGGCAGCGGCCCGATGCCGAGCGCGGCGGCGTTCCGCGCGAGCGCGGAACCGGCGCCCGTGTCGAACAGAAGGCGGCCCGCGCCCGTGTCGACGAGCAGCGAAAGGCCGTGTTCGGCCGCGAGCCCCGGCCGTGCTTCGTTTTCGACGAGGACGGTGATGGTCATGCCCGCAAGTCTACCGCGCCGCCGACGACGACGGAAGCGTGTTTGTTTCGGTTGGAATGGGAACGTCGGTCAAGGTCGAAAGAGCGAAAACGGAGCGCTGGCCGTTTTCCCGGCCGAACCGGATGGCGTCGTCGAGGGCGTCTTCCGGGAACAGGCGGGTGCTGTCGAAGTAATAGAGACCGTCGTCGTCGTTCAGCCAGCCGCCGACGTAGCCGTCGTGTTCCAATGCGTGCGAGACGACCGCCTCGAGTTGTTCGCGGGAATGGCTGTCCTGCGTGGCGGCGTAGCTGACGGCGACGCCCTCGGTTGGCTCGGTCATCGTCCGGATGTCGAGCGTGAATCCGTCGGGGTGCGCCTGTCCGAACGCCCAGATCCTGTCGGCGATGGCCGATGCATCGCCCCGTTCCGTCGCGCGGATCGACGAGCAGGACGAACACAGGACGGCCACGGCGGCCAAGGCGGAGAACAGCGGGGCGGATCGCTTCATGGCGCGGAGTCTACCATATCCGTTCCCGAGGGAAAAGCCGTTTTGCGTCCGCGGCGCCGTTCTGGTAGAATGCACAACCATGAAACCCGTCGTCCTCTTCTATTCCTTCTCCGGCCGCACCAGGCGCGTGGCCGAAATTCTCGCCAGGCGTCTCGGAGCGCCCGCCGTCGAGATCAAGACCAAGGAGCCGATCCGCCACCCGTACGGCGTCGGATTCCTGAACCGGATCAAGGAGCGCACGCCGGAGATCGCCGTCGACGCCGACCTCGACGCCTTCGACACGTTCTACGTCGGCGGGCCGACCTGGTACTGGACCGTGACGCCGCCGCTCCTCACGCTCCTTCGCACCCGTTCCTTTGCCGGGAAGACGGTCGTGCCTTTCTGCACGAACGATTCGCAACCCGGCAACTTCCTGTCCCGCTTTGCCGAACTCTGCCCCGGCGCCGACGTGAAGCCGGGCTTCCAGGTGCAACGCATCCGGCGTCTCTCCGACGAAGAGATCGAGAAAGCGGTCGCGGCTGCGGTCGAGTCGCCGTCCTGACAAATCCGCGCCGGGTCGCGTCAGGGCTCGTAGTAGTCGCGGTGCTTCGGGACGAAGGCGGGGAGCGCGGGGAGCAGGACGAGCAGGAACGCCATCGCGGCGCCGTAGAGCAGGAACAGCGTCTGGTAGCCGCAGAGCTCCAGGGAGCCGAGGCGCCACGAGGGCGCGAGCAGGTCGGCGCCGAGGATCGCGGCGGTTCCCGCGCGGCCGACGGAGATCCCGACGTTCTGGTAGGTCTGCAGGAACGCCACGGCCATCGGCTTGTTGCCGGGGCGGGCCAGGGCGAGATACTCGGCGGAGTTGTTGCACATGAACGCGCTTCCCGCGAACGAGGCGAGGAAGTAGGCCGCGCCCGCGACCCAAAGGAAGCCCGGGACGTCCGCGCCCGCGAGGGCCAGGACCAGCGCCGCCGCGACGAACGCGAGGTGGACGCCCAGCTCGAGACGCCGGATCTTCAGGGCCCTCAGCAGGAACCCGTAGCAGAAGAAGCCGGCGACGCTCCCGGCGATGCCGACGGTGGAGAAGACCTGGACCCGCCCCGCGTCCAGCCCCGCGTGGTTCTTGAGGTAGAGCAGCGTCAACGGGACCAGCGAGGTGGAGGCCGCGGAAAGGAGGCACACGTAGACCGAGTAGCCGACCAGGGGGCCGTTGCGGACCGAGATGCCGAGCGCCCGCCTCCAGTCGAGGCGGACCCGTTCCTCCGCGGGGTTTTCCGGGAACCGGAGCATGCAGAAGAGGCGGCCGAGGATCAGCAGCCCCGTCACGGCGAGTACGCCCTGCATCAGACGCACGGGCGGGTCCTCGCCCATCAGCCGGCCGACGAAATAGAACAGGACGCCCGACAGGACCATGTAGGTGAAGCGCATCGTGCCGAAGAAGCTCCCGCGGTCCCGCGGGCGCAGGAAGACGTCGAGCATCGGATACCAGGCGGCGCCGTAGAGCGTGCGCTGGGCGGAGAAGACGAGGCAGCCCGCCAGCGCGGCCGCCTTCCGCCACGGGCCGAAGAACGGCGCCGCGGCCATCAGCAGGAAGCCCGCGCAGCCGGCCAGGCAGGCCACGACGACGGCGCGCTTCAGGCCGATCCGCCCGACGAGGGCGGCGCACGGGATCATCGCGACCATGGAAAACACGGCGGAAAAACCGGTGGAGAGCATGGCCTCGGCCTTGCTCCCGCCCATCATCGCGATGTAGAGGATGACGATGGCGCTGCTGTCCACCATCACCTCGGAAATGCATCCGAACCAGCAGGCGAAGCAGGCGAGGATCCGTCCCCGCCGCCGCTCGCGCGGAGAGAGCGTGTCGGCGAAAGTCATGGTCTGCGATTACCGGCTGCTTCGATGTGCATGGGCGCGCAGTCTACCACGGGTGCCACTTCGCGGCAAGGGCGCGTGGCGGGGTCCCCTACCCCGCCACGCGCCGGTCAAGCGCCGAAGCCGCCGCGCCGCGGACGCGGCGCGGGCGGCCTCAGACTTTCGCCGCGAGCGCGACGACCTTCGCGCGGGTGGCGTCGGTCTTCTGCTCGTCGAGCTTCGCGGTGACGACGCCGGCGTCCTCGACCTCCCAGTAGTCGGCGATGCCGCGGTATTCGCCGACGGCGCCGTCGTAGACGTCCGGCGAGTAGGAGGAGAGCAGAAGCGCCATCTTGCGCAGTTTCGGCGGCTTCTGGATGCAGTAGAGGCGCTGGATCGCGGCCTGGACCTGCGCGGCCATCGTGAAGTAGTAGACCGGCGAGGCGAGGACGAGCGCCTCGGCCTCGGCGAAGAGCGGGTAGAGCGCCTGCATGTCGTCCTTCTGGACGCACGCGCCGTTCCCTTTCCCGTGGCAATACTCGCAGGCGAGGCAGCCTCCGATCTTCTTGCGCCCCACGTCGGCGAGCGTGACGCGGTGGCCGGCCGCCTCGGCGGCCTTCTTGAACTCTTCCGCCATCCAGGCGGTGTTTCCGTTCGCGCGCGGCGAACCTTGCAGGATCAGGACGTTCATGGATGTTCTCCTTGTCGCGGGGTGTTCCCGGTCACGCCGCGGAGTCTACCACGGGTTCCGCGTCCCCCGCAAGGGGCGGACCCGGCGGCGCGGAAAACGGCCGGCCGAAGGAATGCGGTGCCGAGCCGCGGAGCGGCGAGCGTCCAAGCGCCGAAGCCGGCGCGCCATGTCAGCGGCGCGGGCGGCTTCCAGCTTCCTTATCCGGCGCGGCCGCGAGGACGAGGGCGACCATGATCAGGTAGGAGACGGGGACGAGCGCGAAGGACCGGGCCAGGCCGAAGCGGTCGCCCGCGAAGCCCATCAGCCAGGTGAAGACGCCGCACCCCGGTACGCCGGCGCAGGACAGGACGATGAAGGCGAGCGTCGAGTCGAGCCGCGGGAGCCGGTCGACGCAGAGGCTCTGGATGCTCGGCCAGAAGGGCGCCGAGCCGACGCCGCAGAGGAAGAGCAGCAGGAAGAGCAGCGGCTTCACCGCGCCCGGCGGGAGCGCGTCGCAATGGATCGAAAAGGGGATGACGAGCGTGGCGACCGCCGCCCCTAACAGCCCGACGGTCACGACGAGCCGTTTGAGGTGGCGCTGGGCCACGTAGTTGCCGAAGCCGGTCCGCCCGAGGAACATGCCGGCCGAGAAGGCGGCCGTGCCGAGCGCGCCCGCGAACGCGCCCGCCCGGAAGTGCAGGCGGACGAAGCTCGTCGACCAGAAGGTGAGGCAGTATTCGCCGCCCCCCGCGAAGAACATCGCCGCGAAGAAGAGCCAGAAGCGCCTCGTGCGCAGCAATTCGACGAGCCGCCGCCACGTACGGGACGGCGGATCGGCCCGCGCGCGCTCCGGATACGGCGTCCGCGACGGCAGGAGCAGCAGCAGGACGGGAAGCAGCGCGACGAGGCCGACGACCGCGAGGATGGCGCGCCAGCCGACGTTCCAGACGAGCGCCGCACCGGCCAGGAGGGCGAAGGCGAAGGTGCCGAGCGACCAGAAGCCGTGCGTGAAGTTCACGTAGCGCCCCGGGTCGTCCCGGTGCATGTCCTGGACGAATGGCGTGCCGAGACCCTCGACGATCCCCTCGCCGAGGCCGGCGACAAGCAGGACGGGGAGGACGAGCAGGTAGGACGGCGCAAGGGCGCAGAGGAGGATGCCCAGCCCCATCGTGGCGACGGCGGCGCCGAGCGTGCGGCGGTTGCCCCAGCGCGCGGCGGCGAACCCCGCGAAGACCATCGAGGCGCACATCGCCAGGCTGCGGACGACCTGGAAGGCGCCGCCCGCCGCCATGCCGCCCTCCAGGAGCGGGAAGCGCAGGTCCTCGGCCATGTCCACGAGCACGACGGGGATCGCCAGCGACGAGGCGGCGTACGCGGCGAAGAAGAGGAACGCGGCGTAGTCGTATCGGCCGAAGCGCAGCCGCGCGCGTCCGGAAGGCGGTGCGTGCATCAGCGGATGAAGTGCATCGGCCGCCAGGGTTCGCCGGCGGGACGCGGGACGGCGCCTGCGGCGGCGATCCTGAGCAGCCACGCGAGGTTGCGGGCGAGCGTCCGCATCGTCTGCATCCCCTCGGCATCTTGCGCGGCTTCGCCGGGCTCGCGCCCGTAGGCGATGTTCCAGTATTGCGAACCGACGATGGTGCAGTTGAGCATCTGGAACGGCATGTTCAGGCACTGGAACGCGGCCGTCGCGCCGCCGCGGCGGCAGACCGCCACGGTCGCGACGGGCTTGCCGGAGACGGCGGACGAGGCGGAGAAGCAAACGCGCTGCAGGAGCGCGAGCAGCGCGCCGTTCGGCTGGCCGTAGTAGACGGGCGAGCCGACGACGAGCGCGTCGGCGCTTGCCAGTTTCGCGGCGAGCGCGTTCGCCGCGTCGTCGTCGAACGCGCACCGGCCCGTTTCGCGGCACTTGCCGCACGCGACGCAACCGCGGACCGGCTTCGCGCCGATCCAGAACGTTTCGGTTTCGATTCCCTCGGCTTCGAGCGTCTTCGCGACTTCCACGAACGCGACCGAGGTGTTGCCGTTCTGACGGGGGCTTCCGTTGACGAGGAGTGTCTTCATGGCAACGAGTCTAGCACATCCCCGTCCGCGGCGAAAGCGGTTTCGCGCGCGTGGCGGGGTGGGAAAGTTGCAGAATCAAATGAGGCGGCGGCGGGAGGGCGGCGGGAGGCGGCGGAAGAGCGGCCGGCGGGGGCGGGCCCCGGGGCCCGCCCCC
>JAFPUX010000361.1 GCA_017413145.1 Kiritimatiellia bacterium
CCCCCCCTTCTGGGCGGGGGGCGTGGCCCCCGGGGGGTTGGCGGCCACGATCGACTTGAGCTGGCCGATGTTGTTGTTGAAGATCGCGTCGAAGACGTCGGGCGCGGGCGCGGCGGCGGCGAGCGCGGGAACGAGGGCGAAGAGGAGAAACGGATTTTTCATGGGGGCTTTTTGCGGTTGGATGTTGAAGTCGGAAGGGGCGGGCGGGTCAGCCGGCGGCGCGCGCCGGGGACGGCGCGAGGACGCCGAGGGCGGCGGGCCGGACCGAGATTTCGAAACGGGCGGGAAGGTCTTCCAGTTCGCCGTCGAGCTGGACGGGCGCGGCGGCGGGACGGGAAACCGAGAGGGTGCGGAAGGAGCGGTGCTGGACGCGCGGCAGCGCTTTTCCGCCCTTCGAAAAGACCCGGCGGACGCGGGCGAGCATCCGCGGCGCGTCGCGCCGTTCGCCGGCGATCAGCTCCAGCCGGCCGTCGTCGGCCGAGGCGTCCGCGTCGATCAGCGCGCCGCCGCCCCAGCCCGCGAGGTTGCCCACGGTGAAGAGCAGCGGCTTGTCGAAGCGGAGCGTTTCCCCGCCGTCGACGACGGCTTCGAGCGGCTGCGGGCGGTATCCGAAGAAGGACCAGAACCCGGCCAGCGCGTAGGAGACGACGCCCCGGAACGGAAGCGCGTCGTAGACGCGGACGAGCGAGGCGTCCCACGCGGCGGACGCGGACACGAGGAACGGAACGCCGCCCGCGACGCCGACGTCCATGCGGCGCACTTCGCCCGCGGCGAGCGCGGCGACCGCGCGCTCCGGATCGAGGGGGACGCCGAAGTGGCGCGCCAGGCCGTTGCCGCTGCCCAGCGGCACGACGCCCATCGCGACGCCGGTGCCGATCAGGCGGCGGCCGACGGAAGAAACGGTCCCGTCGCCGCCGCAGACGAGCAGGCAGTCCGCGGCGTCGGCCACCGCGGCGTCGACCATCGCGTCCGACTCGGTCCGGCTTTCCGGGAAATACCACGCCCGGTCCGCCGCGCCGCGCCAGTGCCGCCCGACGGCCCGCCGGACGGCTTCGAAGCGCGAACGCCCCGGGCCGGAACGGCGGTTGTAGAGGATGCGGACTTTGCGGAAATTCATGGATTGCGGGCGGCGGCGGCGACTTGCGCGGCGACCCACGGATAGGTGCGCGCGAGTCCGTCGCGCAACGTGAAGCGCGGGCGCCAGCCCGTGCTCTCGATGCGGGCGGTGGAGAAGTTGCGGGAGGCCACGCCGACGGGGCCGGGCACCGGCTTGGCGACGATGCGCTTGCCGGCGACGTCCGCGATCGACGCGAGCAGTTCGCGAACGGTCACGTACTCCTGGGTCCCGATGTTGGCCGGCTTGAAGTCCAGGTCGGACGCCATGAGCGCGAAAATGCCCCCGACGAGGTCGTCGACGTAGATGAAGTTGCGAACGGCTTCGCCGTCGCCCCAGATTTCCACTTCGCCGCCGTCCGGCGCCTCGGCGACCTTGCGCGAGAGCGCCGCCGGCGCCTTTTCGCGGCCGCCGCGCCACGTTCCCTCGGGACCGTAGCAGTTCTGGAAACGCGCCACGCGCACCTTCATGCCGAAGGCCCGTGCGTGCGCGAACGCCATGCGCTCGGCGTAGAGCTTCTCCCAGCCGTAGTCGTTGTCCGGACGCGCCGGGTAGGCGTCGTCTTCCGAGAGCGGCGGTTCGCCCTTGGCCATGTCGCGGTAGACGCAGACGGACGAGGAGAAGAAGTAGCGCCCGACGCCCTTCTCCGCGGCGGCGCGGACCACGTTCGCGTTGATCAGCACGCTGTCGTGCATGATGTCCGCGGAGGCGGCGTGGATGTAGCCCATGCCGCCCATGTCGGCGGCGAGCTGGTAGACTTCGTCCGGCGCGGAGCCGTCCGGCAGGGCGAGCGCCGCTTCCGCGGCGGCGCGTTCGCGCAGGTCGAGCAGGAGGAACTCGTCGGCGGCGGTCGGCGAGAACGCCGGCCGCTTGAGGTCGACGCCGCGAACCCGGTACCCGCGCGCCTTGAGCGCACGCGCGAGGTGGGAGCCGATGAAGCCGCCCGCGCCGCAAACGACTGCAGTTTTCATGGGGTCGGAAAAGGGAAACCTCCGGCGGTTGGCCGGATGGCGCGGCATTATACACGGAACGCGCGTCGGGGGCAAGCCCCTGCGCGCCCGTCAACTTCCGCCGCGCGCGGCCGCGCGGGCCGCCGCGAGCTGCACGAAGACCACCGCGGCGAAGACGAGCGCGCAGCCGGCGATCTGCCGCGGCGTGAGCGCCTGTTGCAGGAACAGCCACCCGAAGAGCGCCGCGAAGACCGCCTCCAGGCTCATCAGCAGCGACGCGATCGCCGGCCGCGTCCGGCGTTGCGCCACGACCTGCAGCGTGTAGGCCACGCCCGAGGAGAGGAACCCCGCGAACGCGATCGCCGGCAGCGCCGCGCGGAGCGACGCGGCCGTGAGGCGGCCGGCCTCGTCCGGCAGCAGCAGGAACGGCAGCCCCTCGAGGAAGCCGACGGCGAACTGCCCCGCCGCGAGCGCGATCGGGTCGACGCGCGGCGCCCAGCGGTCCACGCACAGGATCTGCACGGCGAAGATCGCCGCGCACAGCAGCGTGAGCGCTTCGCCCTTGCCGATCGCGAGCGAGGCGTCCGGCGCGACCGAGATGAGGAAGAGGCCGGCGAGCGCGATCGCGACGCCGGCCCACGTGGTGCGCAGCGGCGGCCGCCCGACGAAGAGGCCGAGCAGCGGCACGAGCAGCACGTAGACCGCGCTGAGAAACCCGGAGAGCCCGGCGGACGTCCACTGCAGACCGCTCTGCTGGCACATCGTCGCCGCGAAGAGCGCGGTGCCGCACGCGAGCGAGCCGCCGCGCAGCGCCGCGCCGCCG
>JAFPUX010000362.1 GCA_017413145.1 Kiritimatiellia bacterium
GCGCCGCCGCCGAACAGGGCGTGGCCGCCGCGTTCGGGGAGATCGACCCGATGAAGCGCCACGCCGCCCTCGAGCGCCTGCGCTGGGACCTGGCCGGCGAAGCCGCGCACGTCGGGCTCGATCCGTTCTCCGCGGACGCCGTCTGCGCCTACGGCGTCCGCCTCGGCATCCTCGCCGGCCTGGCGAAAGCCGATGCCGAAGCGGGGCTCGCGCGCCTGCGCGCCGCCGCCGTGCCGTCCCCGGCCTGACGCTCGGCCGTCCGCGCTAGCGGGCGGCGAGGGCGCTGACGAGCTTGTTGAAGCGCGCCGGATCCGAAAGAGGCGTGCCTTCCGCGAGCTGCGCCTGGCCGTGCAGCAGGTCCGCGAGGTCCGCGAGGTCGGACGCGCGCGATTCGTCGCCGACGAGGCCGAGCATCTTCTCGACCATCGGCGAAGCCGGGTTGAGTTCGAGGATGCGCTTGCTCTCGGGAACGGGCTGGTTGAACGCGCGCAGGACGCGCTCCATGTGCGCGCTCGGGCCCCATTCGTCCGCGACGAAGCAGCACGCGGAGTCGACGAGGCGCGTCCCGAGGCGCACTTCGCGCACGTCCTTTTCGAACCGCTTGGCGAGGTAGTCCGAGAGCGGCTTGAACTTCTTGTCGGCCTCGGTCTCCGGCTTCTTGCCGTCCTTGTCCGCCTTCTTCGCTTCGCCGTCCGGCGCGTCGAGGTCCAGTTCGCCGCGGTCGGCGGCGCGGAGCTTCTTGCCGTCGTAGTCGCGGACGCGTTCGGCGAAGAACTCGTCCACCGGGTCGATGAAGAAGAGCACCTCCCAGCCGCGCTTCGCGAACGCCTCCAGCAGCGGCGAGTGCTTCGCGGCGTCCCACGTGTCGGCCGCGAGGTACCAGACGTCCTTCTGCCCGTCGGGCATGCGCGATACGTACTCCTTGAGCGTCGTGGTCTTCGACGGATCGTCGAACGCGGACGACGCGAACACGGCGAGATCGCGCAGGCGGTCGGAGTTCTCCCAGTCGGCGTGGCAGCCCTCCTTGACCATGCGGCCGTATTCGCGCGAGAAGACCGCGAAGTCCTCCGGACGGTTCTTCTGCATGTCCTCGAGCTCGCCGAGGATCTTGCCGACGAGCGACTTGCGGATGCGGCGCACGACCGCGTCGTCCTGCAGCATCTCGCGCGAGACGTTGAGCGGCAGGTCGGCGCTCTCCACGACGCCGCGCACGAACGAGAGGTAGCGCGGGAGGAGCTCCTTCACGTCGTCGCCGATGAAGACGTTGCGCACGTAGAGCTGGAGGCCGAGCTTCGCGTTCGGGTAGAACAGGTCGTAGGGCGCGGTGCGCGGGACGAACACGAGCGCGTGGAACTCGGTCGCGCCTTCGGCGGCGAACTGGACCGTCGCGAGCGGCTTCTCGTCGTCGTGCGTGAGGTGCTTGTAGAACGCCTCGACCTCCTCGGGCTTCGCCTCGGACTTGGACTTCTTCCAGACCGCCTTCATGGAGTTGACCTGCTCGGGCTCCTTCGGCGCGGCGTCCTTGTCCTTGCCGTCCGGCTTTTCGCTCGGGTCGGGGCAGAGGAAAATCGGGTACGCGAGAAAGTCCGAGTAGGTGCGGACGAGCTCCTTGAGGCGCCACGGGTCGAGGTACTCCTTCGCGTCGTCGCGCAGGTGCAGGACGATCGTCGTGCCGAACGCCGCGTCGTCGCCGGCGGGCTCCAGGTCGTAGTCGGACTTGCCGTCGGAGGACCACTTCGCGCCTTCGGCGCCGCGGCGGCGCGTCGTGACCTCGACGCGGTCCGCGACCATGAACGCGGCGTAGAAGCCGACGCCGAACTGCCCGATGAGCTCGGGCGCGTCCGCCTTGTCCTGCATCGCCTGCAGGAAGCGCTTCGTGCCGGACGACGCGACGGTGCCGAGGTTCCGTTCGACCTCTTCGGCGGTCATGCCGATGCCGTTGTCCGTGACCGCGAGCGTGCCGGACTCCTTGTTCGGGACGATCTGGATGCGGTAGGCCGAATCGGCGGCCTGCGACTTGTCCGTGAGGCCCTCGAAGCGGGAGCGGTCGCACGCGTCGGACGCGTTGGAAAGCAGCTCGCGGAGGAAGACCTCCTTCTTGGAGTAGAGCGAATTGACGACCAGATCGAGCATCCGGCCGACTTCCGTCTGGAATTGTTTTTTCATGGCGATTCGTTTTACCGGCGGCGGCCGCCGTTGAGCAGGCCGGAGCGGATGAGGAAGTAGAAGAGGGTCGAGATCGAACTGACGGCCGCGGCGACGTAGGTCATGAACGCGGTGTTCAGGACGGCGGCCGCGCCCTTTTCCTCGGTGGGCGAGAGCAGTCCGTGCTTCACGAGTTCGCGCTTGGCGCGGGCGCTGGCGTTCCACTCGACGGGGAGCGTGACGAGCGAAAACGCGACCGCGCCGCAGAACAGCACGATGCCGGCCTTGACCAGCATCATGCCGAGTCCGCCGCCGGCCGCTGCGCCGCCCGCGGCGGTCCCCGCGGCGGCGGTTCCGCCCTGGCCGGCCGCGCCGGCGGAAAGCATCAGGCCGGCGAAGAACACGATGTAGGCGAAGCGCGAACCGAGGTTCGCGACGGGCACGAGCGCCGAGCGCAGGCCGAGCCAGCGGTAGCCGGAGGCGTGCTGCAGCGCGTGCCCCGCCTCGTGGCAGGCGACGCCGAGCGACGCGAGGGACCGGCCGTTGTAGACGTCGGGCGACAGGTTGAGAGTCTTGTCCAGGGGATTGTAGTGGTCCGAGAGGAACCCGGACGTCGTCTTGATCTCGACGTTCGACACGCCCGCCTTCGCGAGCATCGTCGCGGCGGCTTCGGCGCCGGACATGCCGGATTCGGCGCGGACTTTCGCGTATTTGGAGAAAACCGACTTGACGCGCGCCGAGAAGATCGCCGAGAGAATCAGCGCGGGAATCGAGAGGATGTAGTAGAGCGGATCGAGGCCCATGGAAACGGTCCTTTCGCGGGGAAACGGAAACGAAGACGGGAACGGTGGAAACGCCGCGCGATTCTAGCACACCGGGCCCGCGCGCTCAACCCCCGCGGTTTAGAGCGCTTGCGTCCGGGCCGCGTCGGCGCGGATCTGCGCGGCGAGCGCGGCGGGGGTGTCGAACGTCCGTTCGTCACGCAGGCGGCGCAACCAGAAGACCGAAAGAGGGGCGCCGTGCAGGTCGCCCGGGACGTCTCCGAGGACGTGGATTTCCAGCAGCGGGCGGTCCGGGCGCGCGTCCGGGAACGTCGGCCGGAAGCCGAAGTTTGCCACGGCGCGCCGCGTCGCTTCTTCGCCCGGGAGGCGCACGTCGAGCGCGTAGACGCCCGGCGGTGGCAGGACGGGCGATTCCGGAAAGACGTTCGCCGTGGGCGCGCCGAGCGCCGCGCCGACGCCCCGACCGCTCGCGGCCGGCAGCGCCGTCTCGCGCGTTTCGTAGGGGCGCCCGAGCATCGCGGCGGCTTCGTCGAGGTCGCCCGCGGCGACCGCTTCGCGGATGCGCGTGCTGGA
>JAFPUX010000363.1 GCA_017413145.1 Kiritimatiellia bacterium
AAGGGGTTGAAACGGTTGAAGGGGGAGGCTCCGCGGTCTCCGCGTGCGATCCGAACACCGCCGTGCCCAGCGCGTAGACGCCGCCGCCGATGGCGAGCCCGGCGGCGAGGAGGAGCGCGAAAACCAGGAGCCGGACGCCCGGCTTCTGCAGGCCGAGCTTGCCGGCCAGGGCGAGGCGGGCGTAGTGCAGGCGGCTCAGGACCGTGCCCGACGGAATGGCGAGGAAGCGGGCGATCTTGGCGACGGGCATGTCGAGGAAATAGTGCAGCAGCAGGACCTCGCGCATATTGTCCGGAAGCGCCGCGACGGCGTCCCGCAGGAGCGAGGCGTCGACGTCGCGGAAGAGCCGTTCGGTCGCGTCCGCGTCCGCGGCCCCCGCCACGGCGTCGGCATCCGAGCTCTCGGTGCGGTTCGACTTGCGGCGGACGTCCGCGGCATGGAGGTTGGAAAGGATCTGGCACATCCACCCGAAGAAGGCGGATTGTTCGACGTATCCGTCGATGCCTTCCACGACGGCCGCGAAGGTGCGGTTCACGAGCTCCTCGGCGTCGCCCTCGTCGGCGCAGAAGCGGCGCGCGAGGGTCATCAGGCCCGCGCGGTATTCGCCTTCCAGGCGCCGGGCGCCACTCTCGCGGTCCCTCCGTAGTTCTTCGACGATCGTTTCCATGCCGTTGGCCGGTGCGGGGCGGAACGCCCCCTCACTTAATAGGTATAATAGCGGATCAAGACCGAAATATTCAACCCGAAAATGATCGGCGGTCGGAATGGGACTTGACTCTATTAATAGAAACGGATAGAATCGCGCGACGTTCCAACCCCTTCAACCTTTCAATCCTTCAACCCTTCCATGAACCGCATCGACCAGACCTTTTCCGATCTGAAGGCGCAGGGCCGCAAGGCGCTCGTGATCTACCTCACGGCCGGAGACCCGGACGCGGAGACCTCGTTCGGCATGATGACCGCCGCCGCCGGGCACGGCGCGGACGTGATCGAGCTCGGAATCCCGTTCTCGGACCCGACGGCGGACGGCCCCGTGATCCAGCGCGCGTCGCAGCGCGCGATCAAGGGCGGCATGAACCTGCGCGGCGCGCTCGCGATGGTGAGGCGCTTCCGCGACGCCGGCTACGCGACGCCCGTCGTGCTCTTCAGCTACGGCAACCCGCTCTTCGCCTACGGCTACGAGGCGCTCGCGCGCGACGCCGCCACGTCGGGCGCGGACGGCGTCCTGTGCGTCGACATCCCGCCGGAGGAGGCGGGCGAGCTCGAGGCCGCGACCGCCGCAAACGGGCTGCACGTCATCCGCCTCGCCGCGCCCACGACGACCGACGCGCGCCTCGCGAAGATCGCGAAGGGCGCGGGCGGGTTCCTCTACGTGATCACGCGCCTCGGCGTGACCGGCGCGGGCGGACTCGACTTCTCGGACGTCGCCGCGCTCGCCGCGCGCATCCGCAAGGGCTGCTCGCTGCCGCTGTGCCTCGGCTTCGGCGTCGCGACGGGCGAGGATGCCGCGCGCCTCGCCCCGCACGGCGACGGCGTCGTCTGCGGCTCGGCGGTCGTCGCGCTCGCGGAAAAGGTCCCCGCCGCGGAACTCCCCGCCGCCGTCGCCGCCAAGGTCGCGGAGCTGCGCGCCGGCATCGACGCGGCGCCGGCGCGCTAAGCGCGCCCTTCCGCTGGCCGCGGCGATGCCGCGGTCCTTGCGGGGGAGGGCGGAGTTGCGCTAGAATCCGTGTCATGCAACCGATCATCCGTCCGGAAACCCTTGGGGACCGCCGCGAGGTGGAGAACCTCGTGCGGGAATCGTTCTGGAACGTCTACCGGCCCGGTGCGCTGGAGCACTACGTGCTGCACCGGCTGCGCGACGATCCGGCGTTCGTCCGCGAACTCGACTTCGTGATGGAGCTCGGCGGCCGCATCGTCGGGCAGAACGTCTTCGTTCGCGCGAAAATCCGCGCCGACGGCGGACGCGACGTCCCGATCCTGACGATGGGGCCGATCTGCATCGCGCCGGACCTCAAGCGGCGGGGGCTCGGCAGGAAGCTGCTCGATTTTACGCTGGAGAGGGCAGGGGAGTGCGGCTTCGGCGCGGTCTGCTTCGAAGGCAACATCGACTTCTACGGGAAGAGCGGCTTCACGTTCGCCCGGACATTCGGCATCCGCTACCACGGCCTGCCGGACGGCGCGGACGATTCCTTCTTCCTGTGCAAGGAACTGATCCCCGGCTACCTCGACGGCGTCCGCGGCGAATACGCGACGCCCGAAGGGTACTTCGCCTGCGAGAAGGATCCGGACACCTTCGCCGCGTTCGACGCGCAGTTCCCGCCGAAGGAAAAACTGAAGCTTCCGGGACAGCTTTTCGACGCCTGACCGGTTCCCGCGCATGAGATTGAAGGCCTTGGACTATGCCGGGAACGCCGTGGAGATGGCGAAGTTCCTTCTCGGCAAGATCTTCTGCCGGCGCTTGGAAGACGGTACGGTGCTGCGGGCGCGGATCGTCGAGACCGAGGCCTACTTCGGCGAGGAGGACACCGCCTGCCACGCGCACCGGGGACGGACGCCGCGCACGGACGTGATGTATTCGCCCGGCGGCTCCGCCTACGTCTATCTCTGCTACGGAATGCACGCCATGCTGAACGTCGTGACCGGCCCCGCCGGCCATCCCGAGGCCGTCCTCGTCCGCGGCGTCGAGGGCGCCGTCGGTCCGGGACGCGTCACCAAGGCGCTGCAAATCGCCTGCGGGCTCAACCGCGAGAACCTTGTTTCATCGGAACGCCTCTGGATCGAGTCGGACGGCGCGCCGTCCCCGCGCTTCACGGCCTCCCCGCGCGTTGGCATCGGCTACGCCTCGAAGTGCGACCAGAAGCGCCGGTGGCGGTTCGTCGCCCGCGAAACGTCCACGCCGGCGGGAATCCTCCGGTTTCTTTCGCTGCGCGCCGAGCCCGGACTCGAGGCCGCCGCCGCCGCGTGGTTCCACGCGAAGTGGAGCGTGCCGGAGAAGGCCTACCTCGATTGTATGGACGCCTATCTCGCCGGGCGGACCGAATACGGCTGGTATCTCTGCCTCGACGGCGACCGGATCGTCGGCGGGCTGGGCGTCATTGAGAACGACTTCCACGAACGGAAAGACCTCGCGCCGAACGTCTGCGCCGTCTACGTCGAGGAATCGCACCGCCGTCGCGGCATCGCGGGGCGGCTTCTCGACAGGGCCGTGGAGGACCTCCGGAGCAAGGGGATCTCCCCGGTCTACCTTCTCACCGACCACACGGGCTTCTACGAACGCTACGGCTGGGAGTACCTCTGTCCCGTTCCCGGCGACGGCGCGGACGAACCGTCCCGGATGTACGTTCACCGGTGACCGTCGTCCGCGCCGCGGCTGTGCCGCGGTGCCATCCGGCCGACGCAAGCGGACCCGGCGGTGCGGCAAGCCGCGCCGCCGGATCCGCCCCTTGCGGGGGACGCGGAGTGGTGGTAGACTCCGCACCATGAAACGCACTCTCACGACCCTTCTCGCCGCCGCCGCGTGCGCGGCGGTTTTCGCCCAACAACCCGCGCCCGCGGCCGACGCCGCGGCGCCCAACCCAACGACCCCCGCCATGCAGATTGACGCCCTTCTTTCCGGCGCCGGCGCGTTCTTCCTCGCGACCGCCGACGGCGACCAGCCCAAGCTCCGCCCTCTGGGCGCGCACCACGTCGTGGACGGCACGGTGTGGCTCGGCGTGGGTGAATTCAAGAACGTCTACCGCCAGCTCGTCGCCAACCCGAAGTGCGAGGTCGTCGCGCTCCAGAAGGACGGAGCGCACTGGCTGCGCTGGACCGGCCGCGCTGCGTTCGCCGAAGGCGCGGAACGCGAGAGGCTCGAGGAGGTCTTCCTCGAAGCGATGCCCGGCCTGCGCAAGATCTACGACAAGTCGCCCGGCAAGCGCATGATGTGCTTCACGCTCGCCGACGCCCGCGCGGAACTGATCCCCCTCATGCCGCCCGGCGAAGTCCTTCTCGACGAAACCGCCCCCGCCGCGCCCGCGCCGCGCAAGGCGCTCGTCGCCTGCTTCTCCGCGACCGGCACGACGAAGGGCGTCGCCGAGCGCCTCGCCGCGGCCATAGGCGCGGACTTCTTCGAAATCGTTCCGGAGAAGACCTACACCGCCGCCGACCTCGACTGGCGCGACAAGAAGAGCCGCAGTTCGGTCGAAATGGCCGACCGCGCGAGCCGTCCCGCGATCGCGGGCGCGACCCCGGACCTCGCGGGCTACTCGACCGTCTACGTCGGCTTCCCCATCTGGTGGTACCGCGAGCCGTCGATCGTCGACACGTTCGTCGAGAGCAACGCCGCCGCGCTCGCCGGCAAGACCGTCGTGCCGTTCGCGACTTCCGGTAGCAGCGGGATGGGCGACTCGGCCAAGAACCTCCAGGCGCTCGCGCCGGAGGCGAAGGTCGCCGACGGCCGCCGCTTCCGCGCCGACGTTTCCGCCGAAGACCTGAAGGCCTGGGCCGCCGGGTTCTGACCGCCCGGGCGTCAGGGACCTAGAGTTCCCGTCCGATGGCCGCGGCGATGCCGCGGGCCTTCGCGACAAGGGCGGCGAATTGCTCCGGGAGGAGCTGTTGCGGGCCATCGGAAAGCGCCTTCTTCGGGCAGTCGTGGACTTCGATCTCGAGGCCGTCCGCGCCGACCGCGACCGCGGCGAGAGCGAGCGGCTCGACGTAGGCGGCGACGCCCGCGGCGTGCGAGGGGTCGACGAACACCGGCAGGTGCGTCCGCGCCTTGAGCACGGGGATCGCCGAGAGGTCGAGCGTGTTGCGCGTCGCCGTCTCGAAGGTGCGGATGCCGCGCTCGCACAGCACGACGTTCGGGTTGCCCTCCGAGAGGATGTACTCGGCGCTCATCAGCAGCTCCTGGACGGAGTTGGAGAACCCGCGCTTGAGCAGCACCGGCAGGCGCGAGCGCCCGACCTCCTTCAGGAGTTCGAAGTTCTGCATGTTGCGCGCGCCGACCTGGATCATGTCGGCGTATTCCTCGAAGAGGTCCATCTGCGCGGGGTTCGTGATCTCCGAGACGACCGGCAGCCCGGTCGCGTCGCGCGCCTCCTTGAGGTAGTGCAGCCCTTCGGCCTTGAGTCCCTGGAAGGCGTAGGGGGAGGTCCGCGGCTTGAACGCGCCGCCGCGCAGCAGCGACGCGCCCGCGTCCTTCACGGCCGCGGCGATGCCGGCGATCTGGTCGCGCGATTCGACCGAGCACGGCCCGGCGCACATCACGACGCGTTTGCCGCCGATCTCGACGCCGCGGACGCGCACCACGGTGTCCTCCGGGTGGAACTTGCGGTTCGCGCGCTTGTAGGGCTCCTGAACCTTGACGACGCGGTCGACTTCGTCGAGGCCGGCCACGTCGCGCTCCGGTACGCGCGAAGTGTCGCCGACCAGACCGACGACGGTCTGCTCGCTGCCGAAAATCGGGTTGGTCTGGATGCGGTATTTGCCTTCGAGCAGTTCGCACAGCGCGTCGACCTTGTCGCGCGTCGTGCCGTGTTTGAGAACGAGGATCATTTTTGGGGAACGCTCCCCGCGGCCGGCGGCGGCTCACGCCGCGCCGGCGCGGGGAGACTTGTGGTTGGGTGGTTGGAAGTTCTTGCGATCACTGGGTCGAACGCCATTCGTCATTCGTCATTCGTCATTTGTCATTCGAGAAGGCCCGTTCTGCTTCGTGAAACGGCGAACGGCGCCTGGGGGATCGCCCGGGCGCCGTTCCGTTTGTGCGGGTTCCGCGTCGTGCGGAGGTCCTGCTAGGAAGCGACGGCGCCCGGGCCGGCAAAGAAGAAAAACCACTTTGCCTGTCCGTCGAAGAAGAATCGGGCGGTGTCGCGTTGCATGACGGGGCAAGATTCTCGCATTTTCGAGCGCGGGATGCAAGCGGAAAGTTCGCAAGTTTGAAGCCGCCCGCGCCGCGAAACGCGGTGCGGCGGCTTCGGTGCTTGGGCGGTCGCCGCTCCGCGGCCCGGCATCTTGCAGGGGACGCGGTGTCCGTGCTAGAATCGGCGCCATGCAACCCACGGAGACCAGCGGTGATCTTTCCGCGCTGCGCGCCGGCATCGACCGGTGCGACGAGGAGCTCGTCGCGCTGCTGCGCCGGCGGATGGAAATCTCGGGGCGCGTGGCCGCGAGCAAGGCCGGCACCGGGAAGCCCGTGCGCGACCCGGAGCGCGAGGCGGCCGTCGTCGCCCGCGTCCGCGCG
>JAFPUX010000364.1 GCA_017413145.1 Kiritimatiellia bacterium
CGGCAGCTGGCGGGCTTGTTGGCGACGCCGCAGCCGACGTCCGGGCAGTAGCACAGCGTCGGGATGTGGATGTTGAGCTTGTTCGCGGCGTCGAGGATCGTGGACCCCTGCGGGACCTCGACCTGCTTGCCGTTGATCGTGATGGTGATGTTGGCCATGGGAAATTCCTCCTACTCCTTGACGATGGCCTTGAACGGGCAGTTGTCGATGCAGGCGCCGCACTTGATGCACTTGGCCTGGTCGATGACGTGCTGCTCCTTGATCTTGCCCGTGATGGCGCCGACGGGGCAGTTGCGGGCGCACTTGGTGCAGCCCTTGCACTTGTCGGTGATCTTGAGCTTGAACAGCTTCGTGCAGGTCCCGGACGGGCACTTCTTGTCGCGCACGTGGGCGATGTATTCGTCCTTGAAATAGCGCAGCGTCGAGAGGATCGGGTTCGGGGCCGTCTGGCCGAGGCCGCAGAGCGCGGTGTCGCGGATCGTGTTCGCGAGGTCCTCCAGCTCCACGAGCATCTCCTCGGTGCCCTTGCCGTCGCAGATCTTCTCGAGCATCTCGAGCATGCGGCGGGTGCCGATGCGGCAGGGCGTGCACTTGCCGCAGGACTCGTCCTTGGTGAACCCGAGGTAGAACTTCGCCATCGCGGGCATGCAGTCCTTGTCGGAGAGGACGATCATGCCGCCGGAGCCCATCATCGAGCCGATCTTCATGAGCGAACCGTAGTCGATCGGCGTGTCGAGGTTCTCCTTGGTGATGCAGCCGCCGGACGGGCCGCCGGTCTGCACCGCCTTGAACTCGCGTCCGCCGGAGATGCCGCCGCCGATGTCGTAGATGATCTCGCGCAGCGTGGTGCCCATCGGGACCTCGACGAGGCCGACGTTGTTCACCTGGCCGGCGAGCGCGAAGACCTTCGTGCCGGCGTTGCCGGAGACGGTCTTGACCCAGTGGCCGTTTTCGTCGCGCTCGGTCACCCAGTTGCCGATCTTGGAATACCAGGCGGCGCCCTTGCGCAGGATGACGGGGATCGAGGCGTAGGTCTCGACGTTGTTCACGTTCGTCGAGCAGCCCCAGTAGCCGCCGCCGATGTTGGCGGGGAACGGCGGCTTCGTCGTGGGCTCGCCGCGCTGGCCTTCCATCGAGTGGATGAGCGCGGTTTCCTCGCCGCAGACGAACGCGCCGGCGCCGAGCTTGATCTCGATGTCGAACGAGAAGTCCGTGCCGAGGATCTTGTTGCCGAGCAGGCCGCACGCGCGCGCCTGGTCGATCGCCATCTGGAGGCGGGAGACCGCGAGCGGATATTCCGCGCGGATGTAGACGAGGCCCTTCTGCGCGCCGATCGCGTAGGCGCCGATCGCCATCGCCTCGACGACGCTGGACGGGTCGCCCTCCATGATCGAGCGGTCCATGAACGCGCCCGGGTCGCCTTCGTCGGCGTTGCAGACGATGTACTTCTCGTCGGCCTTCACGCCCGCGGCGATCTTCCACTTGAGGCCCGTCGGGAAGCCCGCGCCGCCGCGCCCGCAGATGCCCGAGTCGAGCACCTCCTGCACGACCTCGGCGGGGGTCATCTCCGTGAGCGCCTTGGCGAGGCCCTGGTAGCCTTCGTTGGCGATGTATTCCTCGAGGTTCTCCGCCTCGATGAGGCCGCAGTTGCGCAGCGCGATGCGCTCCTGCTTGGCGTAGAACGGCATCTTCGCGTAGTCGTGGATCTTCTCCTTGAGCGTGGGCTCCACGTAGAGCAGGCGCTCGACGACCTCGTGCGCGACGACGTGCTTTTCGACGATCTCCTTGGCGTCCTCGGGCTTCACCTGGACGTAGAAGACGTTGTCGGGCATGACCTTCACGATCGGGCCCTGCGCGCAGAAGCCGAAGCAGCCCGACTGGACGACGCGGACGTCGGCCTCGAGGCCGGCCTTCCTAATCTCCTCGCGGAGGTTGGCCATGAGCTCCTGACTGTTCGACGCGTGGCAGCCGGTGCCGCCGCAGCAGAC
>JAFPUX010000365.1 GCA_017413145.1 Kiritimatiellia bacterium
CCGGCCAAGCGCCGAAGCCGCCCCGCCGCGGCACGCCGCGGCGCGGGCGGCTTCAAACTTTCAGAGATAGCGGCCGGTGAGGCTGGCGGGGCAGGCGGCGATCTGCGCCGGGGTGCCGGCGGCGACGATGCGGCCGCCGGCCTCGCCGCCGCCGGGGCCCATGTCGACGACCCAGTCCGCCGCGCGGATCACGTCGAGGTCGTGCTCGATCACGACCACCGTCGCGCCGCGCGCGATCAGGCGGCGGAAGACGTCCATCAGCACCCGCACGTCGAGCGGGTGCAGGCCGATGGTCGGCTCGTCGAAGACGAAGAGCGCGTCGTCCTGGCTCCGCCCCATCTCGCCCGCGAGCTTGAGCCGCTGCGCCTCGCCGCCGGAAAGGCCCGGCGTCTCCTCGCCGAGCGTGAGGTAGCCGAGCCCCAGGTCGTGGAGCGTCTGCAGGCGCTGGCGCACGAGCGGCAGGTCCGCGCAGGCTTCGAGCGCGTCGTCGACGGTGAGAGACATCAAGTCCGGCAGGGAAAGCGCCGGAGCGCTTTTCCCGCCGGACTTGCAGGCGCGGACGATCGACGAGGCCTCCTTGGCGTAGCGAGTGCCGCGGCAGTCGGGGCACGGGATGTCGACGTCGGGGAGGAACTGCACGTCGAGGACGATCTGGCCGGTGCCGTCGCAGGTCGGGCAGCGGAGCGAGCCGGTGTTGTAGGAGAAGGCGCCGGCGGAGAGCTTCCGCGCCCTCGCGTCCGGCGTGCGGGCATAGGCCTTGCGCAGCTCGTCGTGGACGTCGGCGTAGGTCGCGACGGTCGAGCGGACGTTGATGCCGATCGGCGTGGCGTCGACGAGCTTGGCGTGCGCGATGCCGGGCGCATCGACGGCGCGGACGTGCGCCGGGAGCGGGCGGCCGTCGATCTTCGCGGCGAGCGCCGGGACGAGGCTTTCGAGGACGAGCGTTGTCTTGCCCGAGCCGGACACGCCCGTGACGACGCTGAGCCGCCCCTTCGGGAACGAGACCTCGAGCGGCTTCACGGTGTGGATGGCGGAGGTCTTCAGCCGGATCGCACCATCGGCGCGATCCGGCGAACAAGATGAAGCCGCCGCGCCCTCTGCGTGAGATTTTTTCTCTCCGCACAGGAAGGGGCCGATGATCGAACGTTTGTCGCGGGCGAGCTGCGCCGGCGTGCCTTCGGCGACGAGCGTTCCGCCCTTCGCGCCGGCGCCGGGACCGAGCTCGACGATCCAGTCCGCGTGCGAGAGGACCTGCACGTCGTGGTCGACGAGGAGGACGGAGTTGCCGTCGGCGACGAGGTCGTCCATCACGCCCGTCAGGCCCTCGAGGTTGGAGGGGTGCAAGCCGATGGACGGCTCGTCGAGGACGTAGAGCACGCCGGTGGTGCGGTTGCGGACGGCGCGCGCGAGCTGGACGCGCTGGCGCTCGCCGGTGGAGAGCGTCGACGCGGCGCGGTCGAGCGTGAGGTAGGAGAGGCCGAGCTCGAGGAGCCGGCGCGACGTGTCGTGGAACGATTCGCAGATGCGCTCGGCCATCGGGCGCATCTGCGCGGGCAGCGTCGCCGGGACGCCGCGCACCCAGTCCTCCGCCTCGGCGAGCGTCATCGCGCAGGCCCGGTCGAGAGAGATGCCGCGCAGGAGAGGCGCGCGGGCCTTGTCCGAAAGGCGCGTCCCGCCGCAGTCCGGGCAGGGGCCCTCCTTGAGGAACTTCGCGACGCGCTTCATCCCCTTTTCATCCTTCACGTTCTTCAGCGCGTTCTCGACCGTGTAGACGGCGTTGAAGAACGTGAAGTCCATCTCGCCCGACTCGCCGGTCTTCATCTGGTAGACCACGTGGCGCTTCTCGGGCGGCGCATGCAGGACGACGTCGCGCTCCTTCTCCGTGAGGTCGCGCCACGGCACGTCGGTGCGCACGCCCATGTCGCGGGCGATGTCCTTCATGAGCGACCACATGAGCGACTGCCACGGCGCGACGGCCCCTTCGTCGATCGTGAGCGAATCGTCCGGGACGATCGTCGCCAGGTCCACCTCGCGGACGACGCCGGTGCCGTCGCACCGTTTGCACGCGCCCTGCGAATTGAACGCGAGCTCCTCCGCGCCCGGCGGGAAAAAGCGCGCGCCGCATGTCGGGCAGACGAGTTCCTTCTCCGCCGCGACGTCGAGCGTCGGGGGATGGTAGTGGCCGTTCGGGCAGCGGTGCGACGCGAGCCGCGAGAACATCAGGCGCAGCGAATTGAGCAGCTCGGTCGACGTCCCGAACGTCGAGCGCACGCCGGGGACGCCGGGGCGCTGGTGCAGAGCGAGCGCGGCGGGGACGTGGAGCACGTCCTCGACCTCCGCGCGGGCGGCCTGCGTCATGCGGCGGCGGGTGTAGGTGGAGAGCGACTCGAGGTAGCGGCGCGAGCCCTCCGCGTAGACGACGCCGAGCGCGAGCGACGACTTGCCGCTCCCGGACACGCCCGCGACGCCGACGATCCGCCCGAGGGGGATGTCGACGTCGAGGTTCCGGAGGTTGTTCTTCCGCGCGCCGCGCACCTCGATGCAGCGGGGCGGAGCAATTCGGGAACTGGATGCCATGGTGAGGAAAACGGTCTGTCGACGGAACGAGGTGCCGGGCCGCGAAGCGGCGAGCGGCCAAGCGCCGAAGCCGCCCCGCCGCGGCGCGGACGGCTTCAAACTTGCGACCCGATGCAGCGGCCGTTCCGGCGGCGGGGGCAGGACGCGCCCTCGGGGCGCTCGGTGCCGGTGCAGCGGTAGCAGATCTCGTTCTCGAGCGGCGCGCCGGAGAAGAAGGCGTCGAGGTTCCCGAGCGTCGTCGAGGCGATGTTGGCGAGCGCCTCGCGCGTGAGGAACGCCTGATGCGAGGTGACGATCACGTTCGGGAGCGACACCAGAAGCGAGAGCGTCTTGTTCTGGCGGGTCGCGTCCGAGCGGTCTTCGTAGAACCACTCGCTCTCCTCCTCGTAGACGTCCAGCCCGGCCGCCCCGACGGTGCCGTCGCGCAGCGCCGCGAGGAGCGCGTCCGAATCGACGAGCCCGCCGCGCGAGGTGTTCACGAGCGTGAAGCCGCGCTTCGCCTTCGCGAGCGAATTTGCGTCGATCATGTGCTTCGTCTCCGGCAGGAGCGGGCAGTGCAGCGAGACGACGTCCGACTCGGCCAGGAGCCGGTCGAGGGGGACGTATTCGAGGCCCGTCGCGGGGTTCGGGAAGGCGTCGTAGGCGAGGACGCGCATCCCGAAGCCCTTGCAGATGTCCGCGAAGATGCGGCCGATCTTGCCCGTGCCGACGACGCCGGCGGTCTTGCCGTGCAGGTCGAAGCCGGTGAGGCCGACGAGCGAGAAGTTGTAGTCCCGCGTCCGCGCGGCGGCGCGGTGGACGTGGCGCGTGAGCGCGAGCAGCAGCGCGGCGGCGTGCTCCGCGACGGCGTAGGGCGAATAGGCCGGGACGCGGACGACCGTCAGGCCCGCCTCGTACGCCGCCCGGAAGTCGACGTTGTTGTAGCCGGCGCAGCGCATCGCGAGGACCTTGACGCCGCGCGCGACGAGCCCCTCGACGACGGCGCGGTCGATCTCGGCGTTCACGAACGCGCAGGCTGCGTCGCATCCCTCGGCGAGCGGCAGCGCGGCGGCCGAGAGGCGCGTCTCGAAGTAGCGGATGTCGTAGCGTCCGGCGTTCGCGCGGTCGAACGACTCGCGGTCGTAGGGCTTCGTGTCGAAAAAGGCGATCGTCTTCATGGCGCGGAGTCTACCACGGGTTCCGCGTCCCCCGCAAGAGGCGAACCAAGCGATGCGGCAAAGCCGCACGGCTTGGTTCGCTTGCGTCGGCCGGATGGCGCCGCGGCAAGCCGCGGCGCGGAACGTCGAGGCCGGCGTCAAGCTCTACGACATCAAGGACAACGAGGACCATCCGCTGCAGGCCATCGCACCCCACGTCACCACGATGAAGCTCTCGGAGCTCGTGGCGCCCAGCAAGAACGTCCTCGTCGTCGAGGAGATGGACGGCGACACCGTGGACGAATACTTCAAGAACACCATCGAGGAGTTCCGCGCGGCCGCGTCCGGCATCTTCCAGCAGGACCCCGCCACCGGGCGCCTCAAGTGGGAGGACGCGGAGGACCCCGAAACCCACGAGACCGTCAAGCGGCCCGTCCTCAAGGAGAACATCCCCGCCAACGCCGTCGGCGCCTTCAAGTTCTGGATCTCCAACACGCAGGACA
Source organism: Kiritimatiellia bacterium (assembly GCA_017413145.1). Lineage (GTDB taxonomy): Bacteria > Verrucomicrobiota > Kiritimatiellia > RFP12 > UBA3636 > UBA3636. Next base: position 4,217 of record JAFPUX010000365.1, read on the forward strand.
AGCTGACCAAGGCGTCCGACTATCTGCGGCAGGCGACCAAGGCCTGGTTCTACAACGCCATCCTCAAGACCGTCAACAACCTCGAGATCCCCGCCCCGCCCGACCGCGACGAACTGGACTACGTCGGCCGTCTCTTCGACGCCTACGCCACCTCCGCCGGCCGCGCCGCCGCCGCCGTCCGCTACCGCAAGAACCCGGACGGCTCGTTCGCCCCCGTCCTCCCGGGCCAGGAGGGGCCGGAGGACAAGCGGTGCTCCCGCTACAAACTCCTGATGATGTCCCCCGAATTCGGCGCTCCGGACAGCCGGAAGTCCGCCGTCTTCAAGGAGAACGGCGACTACACGAACAAGGTCCTCGCCCGCGTGAACGGCGCCGCGGACCCGCTCGCCGAGGCGGAAAAGCTCGCAATGAACCTCGTCGGCAACGCCTACGCCGACCACGACGGCGCCGCCGCGGCGGGCGCCCAGAAGGCGGTGACCGCGCTGGCGCGGCTCCGCATCGCCTTCGCCGCCGCCGGCGACGACGCCGCGAAAAAGTCCGCCGCCATCCGCGCCTTCGCCATCGACTTCGCCGACGCCCAGGGACGGGTCCTGCACGCGACGCGCCAGAACCTGACCGACACCGCCAACGTCCGGGAGACCGAGCCGCCGTCCACCTTCGCGAGCGGCATCACCGACATCCTCTTCGACAACTTCCGCGTCGTCAGCTCGGCCCTCGGCGGCGACAGCGGCGCGATCGTCTCCGACGCCCGCCGGATCGCCGTGGACGAACTCCACGCCGACATCTCCGAAAACGCCTTCACCCTCTTCGCCATCCCCACCATCGTCAACGCCATCCAGGAGGACGCCGAAGGGGCCGGCGACGACAACTCCTACAAGATCAACATCGGCATCTAGCCCCTCTTGCGGGCCCCGCGCTTCGCGAGAATGCCGCCGCGCGACTCCGTCGCGGGCGGCATTCGTCGTTTGCTCGCTTCGCTCGGCACCGTTTCGCCAAAGGCGACCGGTGCGCGACCTGTTGTCCTGGGGTCCTGTCGTCCTTTCGTCGCCAGCAAGGATATCGCGCCACCCGCGATTTCCCTCGTCATTTCCCCCGGCCCGTGGTAGAATCCCGCACCGTCGCGCCGCCCTTGCCGCCGCATTGGCAACTGGCAACATTGGAACCGGCAACACGTCCACATTGGCAACATTTCCCGCACCCCGCCAAGCCCCAATCCCCGCCTATTTCCATGGAGACACCGCTCGACATTTCCGTGACCGTTGCGCCGGACTGGCGCGAATCCGTCGCCGCCTGCCGCGACTACTTGCGCCTGTACGGAAGCGGACCGCTCCAGGACGGAATCTTTTTCGCGCTGGGCGCGGTCGCCTCGGCCGTCGCCCTGTGGACGAACAACGGCACCGCGTGTCTCTTGGCCGTTCTGGGGATCCTCGTCGGCTTCATCGGCTGGATCCAGCGTCGCCGCTGGATCCGGAACCGGCTCGCGGCGGAGGCGACGACCGCCGCGGGGCCCGCGACGCTGCGGTTCGCGGACGACGCGATCCGGATCGAGCGCGGCGTCGAACGCTCGACCGTCCTCTATTCCTCGATGGGCTCCCGCTTCCTTCTCCGGAACGGACGGATCCTGTTCCTCCGCGGCAAGCTCTACGGCGGGTTCTGGCCGGCCGCCGTCCTCGACGCCGTCGGAGCGGACCGCCTCGCGTCCATACTGGAAGCCGCCGGCCTGGCGCGGATCAAACGGAGCTTCGGCCTTTTCCGCGTCTTCGTCCTGTTGCTCGTCCTCACCGCCGCCGCAGCAACCGACTTCGGCGTTCACGTCTACGAAAGGAGTCCGGGACGCATGGTCCGGTGGGTGCTCGACGGCCGCCGTTTCGACGAGGTCGGCGGGCGCCTCGGCTGGGTGGTTTCGCACCGGTTCGCCGACTGGCCGGAGGACGTGAAAACGTCGTTCCTGCTCCGGACGATGGACGGCGTGGACGGCCATTCGGGGGAGGAGTTCGCCGAATGTGTCGTCGGGTGGCGGCTCGACGCGGCCCTGATCGAACGCGCGAAGAAGGAAGGCCGCGACGTCGAACCGGCCCTGCGGCAGGAAATCGTCGCGCAGCGCTGGACCGTCTCGCTCGAACCGGACGAAGCCTCGGGCCGGTGGACGCTCGTCGCGGCGGAAAAGGACGGCCTCCGCCCCGACGGCGTCGAGCGGCGGATTCCCACGGGAATTCCCGTCGAGACGGAAGCCGCCGCACGCATCGGATTCGGGCGCGCGATCGTCGAGCGGGCCGGTTCGGGCCGATGGGACGAAGAATACCTCTTCCAGCCGCCCGAACCCGGCCGGACCGACTACCTCCTCGTCCGCAAGGAAAGGAAACCGGAATGATGGCGTTTCTTTTCGCCGCATCCGTTCTGGCGCTGGGCGTCCTGGCGATCCTGTTCGTCGCGGTCCTCGCCGTCCGGCTGTTCACGAAGCGGCGTCCGCCGCTCTGCACCCGCCGCGCCGCCGCCGTCGCGGCGGCGGCGCTCGGAATCGTCGTCCTCGGGCAGGCGGGCCTCGCGGCGGACGACCGGCGCTACAACGCATTGATCGCGGTCGCGGGGAAGTCCCACGCGGTGTCCGCGGAGGGCGCGGGGTAGGCTTTTCCGTTTGTGGACAAATCTTTCATCATCCATTACCACCATGGAAACCAATCCTTTGCCTTTTGGTTCGGTTTCACCGGAACAACTACGCTTGACCGTGTTCGCGAACCACGATTCTCCTTCGGCCGACAGCGCCGCCATTTCCTGCGGAAAGGAGACGATCGTTTCTATCCGCAAATCGGACAGGTTTTTCGTTGTTCGACATTGTTCATCCAACCGTGTACTCATGGCGGACTGTCTGTGTCTGCCCTTCGCGTTCTATGACGGGCGGCAGGTTGTCGGCGATGCACGCCTCTCCTTCCTCGGCAAGCTCGTTGTCCGATGGGGTTCGTCACAGATTTGCTCGTTCAAAGAACATCTTTGGAGTTCCTCAACCCTTGTTCTTCAAAACGACGGGGCAACCTACAAACTTCGTCAAGAACCGTCATCGGGCGAAAGTGGCGCTCTGTTCCTTGTTGAATCATCGTCTCCGACAGTTCGCCCGAATTTGTTTGTTCTGGCGGTCTTTCTCTTCTGGAAACTGTACTCCTTCCAATATCCGCCGTCATGTCCGTCATGTTAATGCTATGAAAACACCCGGGAACAGAAGGAGCCCGCCCCGTGAACCCTCGTGCCCGCGAGTGGCGAAGCCGCGACGCCCGGCCGCGGCCGGCGTGGCGGCACCCCGCCACGCCGTGCAACGCCGCCAAACCCGCCACTAACCACTGCCCTTGCCCCCGCCCGCAATGAAACGCCTCGCCCTCCTCGTCCCCCTCATCGCCGCGGGCTGCGCGAAGGTTCTTGACGCCCGCCGGGGCTTCTGGTAGGATTTGAGCGTTCCTTGACAAAATACGGATTTCAACAAGGATTGCTGAAATGCTTCTCAACGTCGAAGAGTGCCTGGAGCGATACGGATCGTTCTACGGAATCGCCAAGCGGGTCCGTTCGGGCGAACTGGTGAAACTGGAGCGGGGGCTCTACTCCGACACGGACGAATACGTGTCGGGCGAGCGACGCGTCGCGAAGAAGCACCCGGCCGCGGTGTTCACGATGGAGAGCGCGTTCCTCTTCCACGGACTTTCCGACGTCGTGCCGGACCGGCACTCGCTCGCCACGCCCGCGCGTTCCGCCGCGCTCGCCGACCCGCGCGTGCGGCAGTGGTACGTCCCGGCGGGGACGCTGGACGTCGGACGGACGGAGCTGGAATGGGCCGGGGCGAAGCTGCCCGTCTACGACCTGGAGCGTTCGCTCGTGGAGCTGATGCGCAACCGCAACA
>JAFPUX010000366.1 GCA_017413145.1 Kiritimatiellia bacterium
CACCTGGAACCCCGCCGGCGAATCGCTCGTCTGGGTCCGCGTGCCCGTCTTCACGAACGGCGCCGTGGTCCACCTGGACTACGGCGCCTCGGAGGCCGACGGCACCGCGGACGCCGCGGACGTGTGGCGCCGCTACGTCGGCGTCTGGCACCTGGACGCGACCAACGCCGCGAGCGCCTACGGCTCGTATCCCAACTCCACCGCGACCGCCGGCATCGACGGCGAGAAGGCGAAGGCGTCGATCGCCGGCCAGACGGGCCGGTTCGGCCGCTCCGTCAAGATCTGCAACGCCATGCGGAAGGGCCCCGGCTACCGGCTCGGCGGCGTGTTCGTGCCGGACGCCGGCGAGAACTCGCCGCTCGACCTCGGCGACACGTTCGTGGTCTCCGGCTGGTTCCGGCACGAGGACCAGGACTACTACTACGACAAGCTCTTCGCCAAGCGGAAGTCCACGAACAACGAGGGTTCGCCCAACGGCGCCTTCTCGATCGAGATGGACTCCGCCGGTTCGAACAGCCGGGTCACCGTCGCGGGCAACGGCGGGAACACGGGCGCCGCCACGCTGGACTCGACCCTCCGGAACGCCTGGAGCCACCTGGCCTTCGTCTTCGACGGAAAGAGCTGCGCCCTCTACCAGGACGGCGCCTTCTGCCGGACGACGACGATCAGCGCCGTGTCGGACAACGACGCCCCGCTCTGCTTCGGCAACCTGACGGGCGGCTACGGCGACGGCGCGGGCGACAGCGCCTGGTGCGGCTGGATCGACGAGGTGCGCCTCGCCGACGGCGTCCCGACCGACGCGTGGCTCGCCGCCGAGCACGCCGCGATGGCGCCGGATACGAACGTCGTCCGCTTCGCCGCGGTCCGCGACCTCGAGATGCCCGTCCTCGACGGCGCGCCCGAACTGGCTTGGTCCGGGAGCCGGTTCCGCTACGCCGCGACCGTGGCCTACGGCCTCGGCGACGTCCTTCTCGCGACGATCGACCTCTTCGACGGCTCCGCGACGACGAACGCGACGCATTCGTTCGATTCGCCGGCGCAGCTCCCGCAGTCGTTCTCGGACGACGCCTCGCTCGGCGAGAACCGGATGTACCGCGCCGTCGCGGTCCTGCGCTCGTCGGACGGCGCGGAGGAGGACCTCGCCGCCGCCGCGGGGACGGTCTACTCCGGACAGCTGATCGCGACCTGGATCCAGGACGCGGACGTCGCGGCGATGACGCCCGCGATCGTCCGGCTCTCCCGCGCGGACACCGAGGCCGCCACCTGCGCGGACCTGACCGTCGCCGTCGCCCTCTCCGGCGAGGCCGTCTCGAAGGGGCTTCTCGAGCCCGTCGTCTCCGCGACCATCCCGGCGGGGACGAACGCCGTCGACGTCGCGATCCGCCCGATCGCCCGGAGCGTCGCCCCCGGCGACTACGCCGCGATGCTGACGGTCGTGGGGACGAACGTCGCCTACCCCGCCGCCACGCGCTCCGGGTTCGGCGTCCTCAACGCCGGAGCCGACCCCTACGTCCGCTTCGTCGCCCCGGACGGCAGCGACGAGAACGACGGTGCGCTGGCCACGTCCCCGAAGCGGACCATCGCCTCGGCCCTCGCGTCGTTCTCCGAGAACGCCCGTTCGGCGCTCTGCACGGTCCACGTCGCGCCGGGTCTCTACCCGATCGAGTCGCCGATCGTCCTCTCGACCCCGGTCCGCGTCCTCGGCGACGACCCCGACCCGTCGCGCGCCGTCGTGTCGAACACCGTCGGCGCCGGCGACCAGCGCGGGAACCAGCGCGTTTTCACGATCAACCATCCGGACGCCCTCGTCGCCAATCTCACCATGCAGGACGGATCGGTGTGGGGAGACTGGAGCGGCGGAGGGGACTTCCTCGTCGACGCCGCGGGCGGAACGGTTTCCAACTGCTGCGTGGAGACGGGTCACGTCCAGTGGGGCGGGCATGTCGGAGGAGGAGGAGCCCGGATGTCGGCCGGTCTCGTGACCCATACCGTGTTCCGCCGGAACTACACCGTCACCGGGTCGTCGCAGTGGGGCGACGGGGCGTACCGGGCGGGCGTCCTGATGCTCGCGGGCAAGGCGCGAGCCGAGAACTGCCTGATCGTCGACAACCCGCAGTCCGCGGAAGTGACGCTGGTCCGGCTGGAGGGAAGCGCGACGATGCGCAACTGCACCATCGTCGACTCCGGACTGTCCCGGACCAACGATCTCTGCAAGGTCTTCACGCCGCTCCGGATCAATTCCGCCTCCGCGACGGTGCAGGACGTCGTGATCGCCGGCGTGACGAACACCGTGGACGGCGCGCCGTGCGTGCCCTCCGGCCACGTGTCGCGCTTCCGCAGCGGCGCCGTCGACGGCGCCGTCGAGAGCCTCGGCTTCCCGGCGGAGACGGTCGTCGGCACGCCCGCCTCGTTCTTCCGCGACCGCGCCCGCGGCGACTGGCGCCCGCGCAGCGGCGGGCCGCTCGTCAACGCCGGCGTCAACTACGAGCCGATGGCGGGCGTCGACCTCTCGGGCGTCCAGCCGCGCAAAGTCGGCTCCCGCGTCGACATCGGCTGCTACGAGGCCTTCTCCGAAACGACGATCCTGATCCTGCGGTGACGCGTGCCCCCGCGCGGGCGGCATTTGACACGCGCGGGGGGTTTCTGGTAGTCTTTCCGGTGTCGGACGGATTGGGACGACGAGCCTCGTCCGTTTTTTGAAACACAAACAATCACTCGATTGATTTCAGCCGCGATGAAACGCTTCCCGATCGTCCTCGCCGTCGCGCTCTTCGCGCTCGCGCCCGCCACGCGGGCGGACGTCCCGGATGTCACCGCCTCGCTCGAGTTCGTCGGCAACCCCGCGCTGCACCGCTGGCCGTCCGACTCCTACGTGCGCGGCGCGCTCGACCTGCAGTTCCACCGCGGGACGCTCCTCGTCGGAGGCGGCGAGGTCGAGAACAACCGCGGCCCCGTCCACGTCTACGGCACCGACCCGGTCACGCTCGGCGAGACGTTCGAGTACTCCGCCGGCACGGAGGCGCTCGCCAACTGCCGCGTCGCGTCGTGGGGCGAGCTGCTCGCCCCCTCGCAGGACCCGCGCGAGGGCGACCCGAACAACGGCCACGTCTTCCTCCGCGGCGCGGACGGGACCTGGACGCGCCGCTCGGGCATCGGCGGCAGCGTCCCCTACAAGGTGGGCAGCTCGACCGGCTCCGTCGCCTCCAACACGCACGTCTGGGACATGGAGGAGTTCGACGGGCGCGTCTTCTCGGCCAGCTACCAGCTGCACTGGTCGACGAACCGTTGCGCCAATTTCACGAACACCGGCTCGATCACGAACGCGTACCGGCCTTTCTACTACATGCTCTCGGACGGCGGCTACACGTGGTGGTCGCTGCGCCGCCAGATGCAGCTGCTGCGCTTCTCCGGCGACCTCTACGCGGTCCCGAACGCCCTGGTCCAGCCGAACTACGCCGTCCAGGATTCGAACAAGTGGTACAACAAGGTCGAGGTGTTCCACTGGAACCCCTCGACGCTGAAGTTCGACGAGGGGCGGCAGGCGATGTCGACGCTCTTCCCGAACATTTCGTCGAACGACTTCCGGCTCGTCCTCTCGTCCTCGGGCGGCAAGACCTGGGACCCGCTGCCGACCGGCACGTACGATGCGCTGCTCGTGCGCCTCTGGCACACGACGCCGTTCAAAGACCGCGTCCTCTACGTCGGCTGCTACGACACGCAGGCGGGCGAACCCGCTCTCACCTCCTACCCGCTTCCGCTCATGGGTTGCTCGGCGTACGTCAAGACGAGCGGGTGGGGCTCGAACCAGACGAAGTCGCTCGCCGCGACGCGCCTCTCGTTCGACGGCGACAAGGAGGAGTACCCGTGGGACTTCGCCGTCGTAGGCGACACGTGCTACGCGCTCACGTCGAAGCCGAACGCCTCGACCAAGGTCGTGCGCCACTCGGTCTGGAAGTCGACGAACGGCACGAGCTTCACGCGCGTCTTCTCGTTCGACTTCCACCAGAACATGATCTCGCTCGACTACCGCGACGGCTGGTTCTGGCTCGGCGTCGGCGTGAAGAAGGCGACGCGGGGCTACGCCTACGACAACAAGGCCGACGAGTCCGGCGCGGTCTACCGCGTGCGCCTCCCGCAGGAGCCGACGTCCGTCGAGGCGGTCGACCCGCCCGCGACGGTCGCCGAGGGCGGGTCCGCGTCGATCGCGTTCCGGCTGACCGCGCAGCCCGCGTCGAACCTCACGCTGCGCGTCGCGGCGCGCGAGCGCCGCGGCGTCTCGCTCGACAAGTCGTCGCTCACGTTCACCACGTCGAACTGGCAGACGCCGCAGAACGTCGCCGTCTCGCTCGCGGACGACGACGTGGGCGACGATTCGCCGGTCGTCGTGCAGTGCGGCGCGTTCGGGGACGACGTCCGGCGCGGCGAGTTCTGCAGCCCGCAGGTGACGTCCGCCGCCGTGATCCTCTCGCCGGTCGAAAACGACCTGCCGCCCGCGGTCGCGTCCGAATCCGCCGAGGCCCGCCCGACGACGGCCGACTACCGGGTTGCGCTCGATTCGTTCGGCTCGGTGAACGGCGTGCCGGCGACGTCCGCGTCGGTCGCGGTGCGCGTCTACGCGGACGCCGCGCACGCGACGCTCGCCGGGCAGACGTCCGGAACGATCGACGCGACCGGGGCGGAGCGCACGTTCCTCGTGGCCGGCCTCGACCGAGGGACGCGCTACTGGCTCGTCGCCGAAATTTCGGCCGCGCCGGGCGTCGTGCACGCGTTCGAGGCGGAGTTCCTCACGCCCATCGCGAACCCGGAGGAGCTCGTCGACCTCATGGACGACGAGGACAACCGCGAGCTCACGCTCTCCAACGCCACGTCCGGCGGCGCGGCGGGGCAGGGGGCCTACGACAACAAGGAGACGACGAAGTTCGGCGGCTACAACAAGCCGCCGTGGTTCATCTACCAGTTCAAGACGCCGGTCGTCGTGCGCGGGATCGGCGTCTGTTCGTCGGGGGAGTCCGACCCCGACCGGAACCCGACCACGATCCAGCTCTACGGCGCGAACACGACGAACAAGAACGACTTCGTGCTGCTCTTCTCGCGCACGGGCGAGGCGGACTGGACCGCGGGCGAATGGCGCCGCTGGATCGTCGAGAACGAGACCGCCTACACCTGCTACAAGTTCCAGATGTCGGCCGCGAGCCAGCACGCCTACATCCGCGAGGTCGAGCTCTACGGCCTCGGCGGCGGTGGCGAGCCTCGGAAGCCCGTCTTCCGCGCCGCGACGGACGGCGGCGCGCTCGCGCTGGCCGGCGACGCCCTTTCGCTGAACCTCGTCGCGTGCGAAGCGGACTGCTGGTACGCGCCCTTCACCAACGGAACCGTCGCCGGCCCTTTCTTCGCCGAGCGGGACGGCGTCCATCCGGAGACGGACGGCACGCTCTCCTTCTCCGTCGCCGCCGCCGAATCCGCCAAGTTCGTCGTCGTCGGCGCCTCCCGCGACCCCATCCGCGCCGGCGAGGCCGTCATCCCTTCCTCGACACCATGAATCTCCGTCACGGCCGTCGCCGTTCCAAAACGCGATTGCTTCGCAACGCAATCTTGGCGGAAACGCTTCCCGCATCGCACGCCGCTTCGCGGCTATGCGGAGAAGCGTTTCCGCCCGCGTCGGTGGGGCGAGCCGCCGCGCCGCCCCTGCGGCTCGCACGGAGTGCTCGCCCCACCGGAGAGTCCCGGCGAAGACCGGTTCCGCCGGCCGCGAAGCGGCCTTGCGGGGCGGACCGGTTTTCGCCGGAAGTATCGTCGCGAAGCGATTGCGGTCTCTCGAGCGGGAGCTCCGCCCTCCGAAACCATTCAAGCCATTCTCGGTAGAAAACGACGCCGCATGAGACCATGAGAAAGACGCTCCCCCTTCTTCTTCTGTTCCCCGTTCTGGCGAACGCCGCGGAGGTGTCCGTCGAGGACGCCGCGAACGCCGCGCGGGCGTGGGTCGACCGCGGCTACGCGATGGGCAAGCTCCCCGCCGGGCGCACGGTCGACGGCGTCGACGAGGTCCGGGACCCCGCCACGGGCGCGAAGCTGCTCGTCGCGCGCTTCACGGGCGGCGGCTACGTCGTCCTCTCGTCCGACGACCTCGTCGATCCCGTGATCGCGTTCTCCGAAACCGGAACGGGCCTCGACCTCGACGAGGGAAACCCGTTCTGGGCGCTGCTGCGGGCCGACATCGAGGCGCGCGAGGCCGCGGCGGGCGTCGAGCGCGGCGCGGGCGTCGCCAAGCGGGGCGCCGCCGCGAAGGCGTCCGGAACGACCGCCGCCCAACGCAAATGGGCGGACCTGCTATCCCGGGAGACGGGCGGCGGACGCGCCCCCGCGCTCCGCGCCACGAAGGCCGCGGCGGGCCGCACCTCGCTCTCGGACGTCCGGGTCGATTCGTTCGTGCGGTCCCGGTGGTCGCAGTCCAACCATGCCGGAACAAGCATCGGCGAACCGTGCTACAACTACTACGTGACGAACCGCTACGTCTGCGGCTGCGTGTCGACCGCGACCTCGCAGCTCATGCGCTACTGGGAGTACCCGACCGCGGCCGAGCCCGTCGTGTCGACCTACTATCTCTGCTACGTCGGCAACACGCCGTTCTTACCCCGCATGTTCGGGGGAACCTACGACTGGGACAACATGCCGCTCGACCCAAGGTGGGTCGCGGACATCACCGAGGAGGAATGCCAGGCCATCGGCAAGCTCACCTACGACGTCGGGGTAGCCGTCGGCATGCAGTGGAAGTCCACCGGAAGCAGCGCGGAGGTCCCCTCCACCGTGGCGGCCCTGAAGGCCGACTTCCACTACGCGAGCGCGCACGCCGTCGTCTACGCGAACTCCGGCTCGGGCGCCTACAGCCTGGCGTCGTTCAAGAAGGGCATGATCCCCAACCTCGACGCGCGCTGCCCGTGCATCCTGAGCATCCAGGGGTCCGGCGGCCACGCGATCCTCGCCGACGGCTACGGCTATTCGGACGGCGACTTCTTCATCCACGTCAACATGGGCTGGGCCGGCGAAGGCGACGCCTGGTACAATCCGCCGAACATCGAGGAGTACACCTCGATCCGCGCCTTCGTCTACAACGTCTTCCCCAGGAAGACCGGCTCCATCGCGAGCGGCCGCGTGCTCGACCAGATCGGAAATCCCGTCGCGGGCGCGGACGTGGCGCTCTCCGACGGGCAGACCGCGGTCTCCGACGCGAACGGCGTCTACGCATTTATCGCCCCCGCCGGAACGTACGACATCACGGCCGCGAAGGACGGCTTCACGGCGGGGTTGTCGGTGACGCTCGCCGAAACCGCCGGGACGCCGGTCAAGACGAACCAGACCGAGCACGGCCACTACAACACCGGCGTCGGCACGAACGGAAACGTCTGCGACAACGACATCCTGCTCGCGGACATGCCGGCGACCGCGAAACCCGTCTTCTCGCCCGGGTCGTGCGCCTTCCATCCCGCCACCAACGTGGCGATCTCCTGCGCCGACGCGTCCGCGACGATCCGCTACACGGTCGACGGCTCGGCGCCGGACGAGTCGAGCCCCGTCTACGCCGGGCCGATCCGCGTGGACGACACCGTCACGCTCAAGGCGCGCGCCTTCGCGCCCGGCTGCAACGCGAGCGCCGTCGCCGTCGCGGACTACGTCTACGACCCCGGGGACGGCCCGCCGAAGGGCGACAACTTCGACGACCCGATCGAGATCCGCGGCGCGAGCGGAACGTACGTCGTCGCGGACAACGAGGCCTACACGATCGAGGACGGCGAGCCCGTCCATGTCGTGGTCGACGGCACGCCCAAGCCCCAGCTCCGCTCGATCTGGTACCGCTGGACGGCGCCCGCGACCGGACGGGTGCTCTTCCGCACGTACTGCCGGAACGGCAACTCCGCCTACTGGACCAACATTGCCGCCTACCGTGGGGACACGCTCGCAACCGCCGAGAAGATCGCCTTCTCGACCACCTACGACGCCAACTTCGCGCAGCTCCTCCCCCTGGACGTCGTCCAGGGGGACACCTATCGGTTCGTCGGAATGATCAACTCGACCAATCCCGCCGCGGCCTTCGGGACCTTCACGCTACGCTGGGACGACGAGTTCCCCACCGGCGGCGATCCCACGCCCGTCCTCGGCTCGTGCACGGCGGCCGTCGACGGGACGAACGTCGCCTTTTCGGTCGCGCTCCGGAAAATCGAAGCCCCCGCCGCCGTGTCGGTCTTCTACGGCCTGGACGAAAGCCACCTGACGGAACTTTCGCTCGGCACGGCGAACGCGTCCGGGACGCTGACCGCGACCGCGACCGGCCTCGCCAACGGGACCTACGTCTGGTATGCGCGCGCCGTCTCGGAAGTCGACGGCGTCCCGTACGCCGCGGAAAGCGCGCGCAAGACCTTCACGGTCAACTGGGTTCCGCCGCCCGAAGGCATGCTCGTCGCGGACGGCTTCTCGGCGGACGACTACACGGCCGGCACGAAACTCCAGAATTCGACCGGCGGCGACACGACGGGCTTCACGAGCGCGCGCCCGTGGTCGGCCAAGACGGTCACGGGTGTCCTCTTCGTGAACGACGACGGCCTCTCTCTCCCCGCCGGCTGGGACGCCGCGCGCTACCCGTCGGGCGGATACTCCATCGGGCTCAAGAATTCCGGCACGACGACCACGTCCGACATTCGCGGCGCGTGCCGCCAGCTCGCGGACGGCGCCTTCCCGACGAGCGGCACGATCTACTACCGCATCCTCCTGCGCCACGGGACGGGCGCCGGGCATTGCCCGACGAACTGCTACCGCGCGGCGGGGTTCCTGCCGCAGGACTTCACGTCCCTGAACGACAAGTACGCGGAGAAGCAGGGCACGTCGCTCTTCAACAAGGGCCTCTGGCTCGGAACGCGCGGCAAAGGGGACGGAACCTCGTCCGTCAACCTGCGGCTCGGCTCGCAGGACCTCGTGCTCGTGGACACGATGCAGGAGGGCGTGACGTACCTGTGCGTGGCGCGCATGGACATCGACGCCGACGGCGCGAACGAGACCGCGACCGGGTTCGCCGTGCCCGTGGACGACTACACGGCGCCGGCGTGGCCGGAGACGGTCCTGCGCGAGGACGTCATCGGCGCGAGCGCCCCGCTCGCGTGGTTCGGCGTCGTCGGCGGCTACAAGACGAGTGGCAAGTGCTTCTCGTTCGACGAGCTCGCCGTGTCGACGATCCTCGCGGACGTCGTCCCCGTGCCCGGGACCGGTCCGGCCAAGCCCGTCTTCCGCGCCGCGGCCGACGGCGGCGCGCTCGCGCTGGACGGCGGATCGCTTTCGTTGAACCTCGTCGCGTGCGAGGCGGACTGCTGGTACGCGCCCTTCACCAACGCGACCGTCGCCGGTCCCTTCTACGCCGCCGCGGACGGCGTCCACCCCGCGGCCGACGGCACGCTCCAGCTCTCCGTCCCCGCGCGGGACGACGCCAAGTTCGTCGTCGTCGGCGCCTCCCTCGAACCGATCCACGAGGGCGACGTCCTCGACCCCGCCCCGAATCCATGAACACGACGATGACTACGACGACCAACGGCGAGCCGAGGCTCGGCTTCTGCTCCTGGCTGCTGCGCGGGCGGAGCCTGCCCGACGCAATCGCCTTCCTGGCGGAGGCGGGGTACCGCTCCATCGCGTTCCTGCAGGACGTGATGGGCGTCCAGGGGAGCGAGCGCGAGGAGGCCGCGGCGGCGATTCGCGAGCTCGGCTTCTCGATCACCTACCACGGGTGCGTGCAGTGGTGGGTGGGCCAGGACCAGCGCATCGACGATGCGAAGCTTCAGGCCATGTTCGAGGACGTCCGCTGGTGGCACGAGCACGCGGGCGGGGTCGTGTCGTGCTGCTCGGACCGCGTCGCCGGCCCGACCGCGGAAGGGCCCAACCGCCGCTACCTCGAAGGCGAGACGCGCCGTCTCGCGCAATGCGAGCGCGACTTCTTCGAGCCGCTCGGCATCGGCTACGGCATCGAGAACTGCTTCCACCGCTACTGCTTCCACGAGGAAATGCAGGGGCTCAGGGACTCGGTCCGCGGCCCGGCGCCGCATCTCGGCTCGATCCTCGACGTCGGCCACGCGTACGTCCACGTGAGCACCGACCGGACGGACGGCATGTCCTTCGAGGAGTACGTTGACCGCATCCCGGTCCGCATCTGGGAGCTGCACATCACGGACAACCACGGATCGTCCGACGAGCACCTCGCCCCCGGCGAGGGCACGCTCGACTTCCGCGCGCTGCGCCGCGCGATGGACCGCCGCGGCTTCGACGGCCCGATCTCGATGGAGGTCTGCAAGGACGCCGCGCACCGCGACAACTGCTTCGACCTCACGGACCCCGCGCACCGCGACCGGATCCGGCGCATGCGCGACGACTTCCTCCGCCTCTACGTGCCCTGAAGCGATGAACGTCCCGAACCCCGATGCCGTCGAGCTCGCGCCGCTGCCGGCGCCGGCCGACTTCGAAAGCGACATGGACCGCCCCGTCCCGTTCGACGCGGGGACGGCGGTTCTCGTGGACTGCCCCGATCCCGCCGCCGCGCCTTGGCTCGCGCACCATTTCGCCGACTGGTTCGGCGACCAGGCGCCGAAGGTGTCGCCCAATGTTGCCAATGTGGAAATATTGCCGATTCCAATTGCCAATTCCCAATCGGAAACATTGAATACTGGCAACACTGGCAACATTGGCAACACTGGCAACACTGGCTCGGACGAAGCCTACGCCGTCTCCGCCGACGCCTCCGGCGTCCGGATCTCGGCCCGCTCCCTCGCGGGCGTCCGCTGGGCCGCCTATTCGCTGCGCCAGCTCGCGATCGCCCGGCGCGGGACGTTCCGCACCGACGGGCGCGTGCTGCCGACGCTGCGCATCTCCGACGCCCCGCGCCTCCCGTTCCGCGCCGTGCACCTGTGCTGGTTTCCCGACACGCGACCCGCGCAGATCGAGCGCGCGATCCGCCTCGCGGCGCTACTGAAGTTCAACGCAGCGATTCTCGAGCCGTGGGGGACGTTCCGCAGCGCGCGGCATCCGTGGTTCGGGTGGCCGGACGCCCCCGCCACGCCGGAGGAGCTCGCCCGCCTCGCCGCGATCGGACGCGACCTGGGCGTCGCGCTCGTGCCGCAGCTCAATGTCCTCGGCCACGCCTCCTCGTCGCGCTCGTGCTCGCTCAAGCACGCGGCGCTCGACCTGCACCCCGAGTACGAGCCGCTCTTCGAACCGGGCGGCTGGAACTGGTGCCTCTCCAATCCCGAGGCGCGGCGCGTCCTGCGCGAGCTCGTGGGCGAGCTGCACGAGGCCTGCGGGCGCCCGCCGTTCTTCCACCTCGGCTGCGACGAGGCGCAGCCGCCGTCCTGCCCCGAGTGCCGCCGGCGCCCCTACGCGGAACTCGTGGGCGAGCACATCGCGGAGCTCGCCGCCTTCGTGCGCGAGCGCGGCGCCCGGGCGATGGTCTGGCACGACATGCTCCTCGACCGGGACGATCCGCGCTGGGCGGGATTCATCGCTTGCGGATCGCCGGAGACCGCGAAGCTGGCGGACGCGCTGCCGCGGGACGTCGTGATCTGCGACTGGCAGTACGGCAACCCCGACCCCGCGCGCCCGCGCGACGACTGGCCGACGTTCGCGCACTTCCTCGGGAAGGGCTTCGACGTGGCGGGGTGCCCGTGGCTCAACTTCGGCGCCATGGAGCCGATGGCGGACTTCCTCGCGTCGCACGGCGGCCTCGGCCTCGTCGCCACCACCTGGCACCATCTGCACGGCACGGACTGGCGGGATGCGTTCCGCACCGCCGCCTGCGCCGCGTGGGGGACGCCGCCCCCGCCCGTCGCGCCGCAGTTCGACACCGCCTTCGCGGCCGTCCTGCGCCTCGCCGGCCTCGACGCAGGCGTCTGCGACTACCGCGACACCGGCCTCGACGAGGAGCAGGTCCACGCGCCATGAGACGCATCACCTTCCTCGGCGACGCGCTCTGCAACCCGCCCATGCTCGAGGGGCATGAGACGGACGGCGGCCACGACTTCCGCCCCGTCTTCGCGCCGCTGCGCGACCTGTTCGCGCAATCGGACCTCGTCGTCGCCAACCTCGAGACGCCCCTCTCCCCGGACGGCGCCGACCTCACGTACGAGAAGTGGCGCTTCAACTCGCCGCGCGCCTACGCCGAGGCGCTGCAGTGGGCCGGCGTCGGGTTCGTCACCACCGCCAACAACCACTGCCTCGACCGCGGCACGGCCGGCGTCGCCGCGACGGTGCGCGTCCTGGACGAGATCGGCCTGCCGCACACCGGCACGTTCGCCGATCCCGTCGCGGCGGAACGCCCCGCGATTGCGGAGGCCGGCGGCTTCCGCCTCGGCCTCCTCTCCTACACCTACGGCACCAACGCGTTCTCGAACCGCGAGTACCTGCGGCCCGAGGAGTCGTTCATGGTGAACCTCCTCCAGGAGCAGGAGCTCTCCGAGCCGCTCGCCCGCGCCTGGTTCGACGATCCGAAGTCCCCCGACGGCCTCGCCTACGAGGCGATGGAGCGCAACCGCTGGGCGGAGAACCTGACGCTTCCCGTCTACGAACGGATCGAGCCGCACGAGGTGCGGCTCGCGCGCCTCGCCGACGACATCGCGCGCCTGCGGGCCGCGGGGCCGGACCTCGTCGCGTTCGGCATGCACGCCGGCGGGCAGAACAACCCGGCCGCGACGCCTCGGACGAAGTCCCTCGCCGCGTTCGCGCTCGCGCACGGCGTCGACCTCGTCGTCGGCAACCACGAGCACGTCGTCCACGGCGGCGACTTCTCGCGCCTCGCCGAGGGCCGGCTCGCCGCGTACTGCCTCGGCGACCTGGTGAGCACCGCCTTCCTGTGGGCGGACATCCCGGGCTTCGACGCACCGCCGCCCCGCGTCGCGTTCTCCGTCGCGTGGCACGTCGACCTCGAGCGCGCCCCGGACGGCGCCGCGCGCGTGGCTGGGTCGTCCTTCACGGTCCTCGTGCGGCGCAAGGGGGCGCGCTGCGGGCAGATCGTCGTGCACCCCGCCGCCGAGCTCTGGCGCTCGCTCCCCGCCGGCGCGGAGAAGGACGCCCTCGCCGCCGACATCCGCGGCACCGCGGCGACCTTCGCCGGCCGTCCCTTCGACGATGCGCCGATCTCGGACGAATACCCGGTCCGCGAATAACCGCCGCTCCGCATCAGCCCATGCCGTACTGGAAACGCAACCTTGCGTTGCTGTGGGTCTCGCAGCTGTTCGTGATGGTGGGCTTCGCCTCGACGATGCCCTTCATCCCGCTCTTCATTTCCGACCATCTCGGCATCTCCGAGCCGGGGCCGCGCGGCGCGGTCGTGGCGGCGTTCAGCTTCGCCGCCACGCTCGGATACGGGATCTTCAACCCCGTCTGGGGCGCGCTCTCCGACCGCGTCGGGGTGAAGCCCATGCTCCTGCGCGGCACCTTCCTCGCGGGGCTCGTGTTCCCGCTCATGGCGTGGGCGTCCTCGTCGTGGGAGCTCGTCGCGATCCGCTTCGTCTCCGCCGCGCTGGCGGGGACGACGGCCGCCTCGCAGATCCTGATCGTGAAGAATACGCCAGAGGAGCGCCAGGGCTTCGCCCTCGGCTTCCTCGGAACCGCCTTCTGGGCCGGGACGATGCCCGGCAACGTCCTCGGCGGCTACGCCGTCGTGCACTACGGGTACAAGGTCGCGTTCTTCGTCTGCACCGCCGGCTACCTCCTCGGCGGGGTCGCCGTCCTCTTCTGCCGGGAGGACCGCGCCCGCCCCGATCCCGCCGCGCGCATCCGCCGGACGACGACGCGCGGCGCGTTCACACGGCCCGTGCTGGCCGTGATGGCGCTCATCCTCGCCTACAGCTTCGTGCGCTACTTCGAGCTGCCCTACGTCGCGATGCGCGTCGAGGAGATCGTCGGGCACGACGAGGCCGCGCACTGGACCGCGCTCGCCAACGCCTTCATCGCCGTCGGCGCGTTCGCGTCCGGCTTCCTCGTCGGGCGGCTGGCCGACCGCTTCCGCCCCGCGTCGCTGCTCCTCCCCGCGCTCGCCTTCACCGGCGCGATGCTCCTCGTCCAGGCGCTCTCCGGCGACATTGTCGCGTTCTGCGCCTCGCGGACGGCGCTCTACCTCGTCGGCGGCGGCCTCGGCGCGGTCCTGCAGAAGATGCTCTCGCGCCTCACGCCGGCCGAGGACCGGGGAACCGTCTTCGGCGTCCAGTCGACCGCCCACGTGATCGGAATCATGCTCTCCACGGGCGCGAGCGGCGCGCTCATCTACCGGCTGGGCGCCTCCCCCGCGACGGCGGACTGGGGCGTCCGCGGAATGTTCCTCGCCGCCGCCGCGCTCTCCTTCCTCTTCCTTCCCGCGTGCTGGGCGATGGTCCGCAGGCGGTCCGCCACGACATAGCATCGATTAAAACAAGGAGCATCACATGAAACGCCACCCATCCGCCTTCGCGGCGCCCGTCGCCGCCGCGCTTCTCGCGATCCCCGCGAGCGGCGAAGTCCCCGCGCCGCCAGAAAGCCTGCAGCTCTTCCCGGCGGAGGGCACGACGGTGGAGCCGAACGACGGCGGGACCGTGCGGACGGAGGGCGATGTCGCCGTCGTCGACATCGCGCCCGGGCACGACTGGGGCGGCGTCCGGTTCGTGTTCGCGGAGCCGTTCGTCCTGAACGCCTACGAAACCGTCTCGGTCGAAGTCTCGAACCGGACCGACCGCGCGCTGGACTTCGCCTTCTACGGAATCCACCGGGGGTTCTTCACGTGGCATGCGTCACGGCGCTTCCGCCTCGGGCCGCACGAGGGCCAGGTCGTCACGGCCCCGCACCCCCGCAAGTGCTACGCCCTGGCGCGCGGGAGCCGCGAGATCGACGGCATGATCGGCTACGACTCCAAGAACTTCTTCCACAGCTTCGACACGAGCGGGGCCATCGATCACTACGTCGTGTGCTGCTACAGCCGGAAGGAGCCCGCCCGATTCGACGTGAAGGCGATCCGCGCCGACGGCGGGCGGCCGGGCTTCACGCTGGACGTGGACGACGCGTTCTTCCCGTTCGTGGACGAGTTCGGCCAGTACGCGCACGCGGACTGGCCGGGCAAGGTGCACTCGCTCGAGGAGCTGAAGGCGGCGGCGGAGGCGGAGGACGAGGCGCTGGGCGCCGACCCCGTGTCGCCGATCCCGGGCGCGGACCGCTTCGGCGGCTGGGGCGCCGGCCCGCAGCTCGAGGCGACCGGGATGTTCCGCACGGAGAAGCGCAATGGCCGCTGGTGGCTCGTCGACCCCGACGGGCACCTCTTCTTCTCGCTGGGCTGCAACTACGTCCGGCTCCAGTGCCGCACGCCCGTACTCCGGCGCGAGCGGTTCTTCTCTTGGCTTCCGGCGCGCGACGACCCGCCCTTCGCCGACTGCTGGAAGGACGGAAAGCTCAACTGGCTCGGCGATTCGCTCTACAAGGGCGCGGGGGCCGTCCCGCAGTTCGACTTCGCGATGGCGAACCAGAAGCGTCTCTACGGCGCGGACTGGAAGAAGGCCTACGTCGACCGCCAGCACCGCCGCATGCGATCGTGGGGATTCACGTCGATGGGCAACTGGTCCGACCCCGAGATCATGGCCGCGAGCCGCACGCCCTACGTGGACAACTTCAACCTCGACGGCGTGCGCAAGCTCGAGGGCGACAAGAACGGCGTCTGGCGCAAGTTCCCCGACGTGTTCGATCCCGACTTCGCCTCCAACGTGGTGGCGTGCGCGCTCAAGACCCGCACGCCCAAGTCGCGCACCGATCCGTGGTGCATCGGGTGGTTCGTGGAGAACGAGCTGCACTGGGGGCGCGGCAACAGGACCGACGACATGATCGACGCCGTCGTCGGCTCCCCCGACGACCAGCCGGCCAAGGTCGAATACCTGCGCCGCCTCCGGGCCGCCCACGGCGAGGACGCGACGTTCGAAAGCGCCACCGCGGAGGACCGCGAGGCGTTCGCCGCCGAGATCGCCGAGCGCTACTTCTCGACGGTCAAGGCGGCCATCGGGCAGGTCGCGCCCGGGCGCCTCTACCTGGGCTGCCGCTTCCACAACAGCTACCCGGCCGCCCTTCGCGCCGCGGCGAAGTACTGCGACGTCGTGAGCTTCAACTGCTACAAGGACCTTCCCGAGATTCCGCGCTTCCCGGCCGACGCCGTCGACAAGCCGACGATCATCGGCGAGTTCCACTTCGGCTCGCTGGACCGCGGCGCGATGCACGCGGGGCTCGTCCCGTGCCGCGACATGGCCGACCGAGCCGCGCACTACAAGGCATACGTCCGCGCGGCGCTCAAGGACCCGAACCTCGTCGGCGTGCATTGGTTCTTCTGGTGCGACATGCCGCTCACCGGCTGGATGGACGGCGAGGACTACATGACCGGCATCCTCACGGTCACGGACACGCCGCACCCCGAGATGGTCGAGGCGACCCGCGAGCTCGCCCGCGAACTCTACGCCGCCCCGTAGCCGCAACGCCTGCCGCGGCGACGGGCTTGTCCGCGCCGCGCGCCCGCCGTACCGCAAAACGTTCTTGACATCAAAGCATCTAATTGAATATGATTCCGCACATGCGCACCACACTCACACTTGATGACGACGTATTCCTCCTCCTGGGCCGCCGCCAGAGCGAAAGCGGAGAAACGTTCAAGGATCTTGTCAACGGGCTGCTTCGGTCCGTGCTGACGCGCAAGGACGCCGGCGTCCGGGCGAAGCCCGCGCCGCGCGTGGAGACCCGGGTGTTCCACGGAGGCACGCTACTGCTGGGAGACGTGGCGAGCACCTCCGAGCTCCTCGCCCTCGCCGAAGGGGAGGACTACCGATGAGGCTGCTCGACGCCAACATCCTGATGTACGCGTCGTTCGACGTCTATCCGCAGCACGCCCGGACGAAGGCGTGGCTGGACGAGCGCCTCAACGATCCGGACGTCCCCCTCGGAATCCCGTGGGAAAGCGCGCTGGCGTTCGTCCGGCTTGCGTCCAACCCCCGCGTCCGCACCCCGGCGCTCCGCGTGTCCGAGGCCTGGCGGCAGGTTCGGAACTGGCTCTCGGCGCAGCCGGTCTGGATCCCGCTGCCCACGCCCCGGCACCGGAACGTCCTGGACGAGCTGCTCGCCCGTCCCGGGATGAACTCGAAGCTCGTCGCGGACGCCCATCTGGCCGCCCTGGCGATCGAACATGGCCTCGTCCTCTGCTCCGCCGACACGGACTTCGCCCAGTTCCCGAACCTTCGTCTGGAGAACCCGGCGATCTAGAAAGGATCGGCCCCGCGGAGCGTGGGCCGTACGGCCGCCGCAACGCCGGTCGCGGCGGCGGGCGCAGCCCGCGCCGCGCGTCCGGCGTTGCAAAGCCACGAACCGGCGTTGCAAAGCCGCGAAACTTGACCGCGCGCGCGCGCTATGGTAGCCTTTATTCCCGAAGGGGCGCCCCGGACGGGGCGCACCCCTTTACAAGGCCCGACAATCACCCGATTGACGCATGGAGACTCCCATGAAACTGCGATTCCTCCCCGCCACCGCGCTCCTTGTTGCCGTCACCCTCCTCGCGCCAGCTTTCGGCGCGTCGCTCGACACGGCGGCGTTCTCCTGGCGCATTCCGGTCACGGTGTCCGGCTACACGGGCGAATCCACGCTCACGGACTTCCCGGTTCTCGTCACGCTGGCGGCGGACGCCCCGTCCGGGTTCGACTACGCCAAGTGCGCGGCGGACGGCTCCGATCTGCGCTTCGCGGACGCGGACGGAAATCTGCTCTCGCACGAGATCGAGACGTGGGATGCGAACGGCACGTCCTTCGTCTGGGTCAAGCTCCCGGCCCTCGCCGGCACGGCGACGTCCTTCTCCGCCTACTTCGGCACGAACGGCGTCTCCGCCCTGCCCGAGGTCCTCTCGACCAACGTCTGGTCGCGCTACGCGGCCGTCTTCCACGGCGGCGCGACGATCGCCGACGCGACCGGGCACGCGACGGCGATTACCGCGAACGGCGCGACGACCGCCACGAGCGGCGGAAAGGCCGGCGGCGTGATGTCGAAAGGAAGCGCCAAGGGTGTCACGTTCTCGAATCCCGTCACGTCGGGCGCGCTCTCTACCATCGACAGCTTCTCGTTCTCCGGCTGGTTCAAGACGACCGGCGTGCGAGGTTCCGTTCTTCTCGTCAACAAGAATCGCAACGAATGGAACAACAACGGATTCGTTGCCATCGTCGAAGGGGGGACATACTTCTCTGTTGGTGTCGGCGTGAACGGTTCGGGTGCGCATCAGGGGGCGTCGGGCAAGGGCGCGCTCGTCACCGGCACCTGGGGTCATCTATCTTTTTCTTATGACAAATCGGCGACGACGCTCAAGTCCTATTTCAACGGAGACGGCATCTACTCCACGACCTCGGCGCGCAATATCCTCGACCCGGGGAAGGCGACCTGGGGATTCGGCGGACACCAAGACAGCACCGACTATTGCTTCCAGGGCGACATGGACGAAGTGCGCGTCTTCAACGGCACGGCGTCCGCCGACTGGATCAAGGCCGAATACGACTCGGTGAACGACCCGGCCGCGTTCGCCAAGGCGGGAACGGCCGTCGAAATCAATCTTGACGCCCCCCGCTTCGGTTCCGTCTCCGCCGCGGTCAACCGTTCGGACGCGACGTTCTCCGTCGCGCTCTCGAACGTCTCCGCGGAGACCGCCGTCTCCGTCTTCTACGGTCTCGAGGGCTCGACCTTCGCGGAGCTTCCGCTCGGAACGCTCTCCGCGGACGGGACGCTGACCGCCACGGCGGCCGGTCTGGGCGCCGGCTCGTATGTCTGGTACGCTCGCGCCACGTCCACCGTGGCCGGCGTCACCTACACTCCCTCGACCGCCCGCGGCGCATTCGCCGTCACGTACGCCAAGGACCCGACCGCCTCCTACAAGCACTTCACGGCGACCGTCTCCTACGCGGGGACGCCCGCCGCCGACATTCCGGTCCTGCTCCGGATTTCCGAGGACTCGCCCGACGGCTTCCACTACGCCGACGTCACGGAGACGGGCTTCGAGTTCGTCGACGCCGACGGCAACATCCTGCCGTGGGAGATCGACACGTGGGACACGACCGGCACGTCGCTCGTCTGGGTGAAGGTGCCGTCCTACGCGGGGGGCGCCACCGTCACCGCGCGCTACGGCGGCGCCTTCGCCAACGCCCGCCCCGCCGCATCGGGGGTCTGGAGCGGCTACGTCGGCGTCTGGCACCTCAATGAAACCAATTCCGCAAGCGCCTACGGCTCCTACCCGAACTCGACCGCGGTTCCCGGCATCGACGGCGAGAAGGCGCAGGCGTCCGTCGCGGACGAGGAGGGCGCGATCGGCAAGTCGGTCATGATCTCCCAGGCGACCTCGAAACAAGGAACCGGCTACCAGCTCGGCGGCGTGTTCGTCCCCGATTCCGGCGCGAACGCCCCGCTCGACCTCGGCGATTCGTTCGTCATTTCCGGCTGGTTCAAGCACAAGGACTTCGACTACTACTGGGACAAGCTCTTCGCCAAGCGGAAGAAGGCCAGCAACCAGGAAACGCCGAACGGCGCGTTCGCGATCGAGATCGGCAACAGCGGCGGCTCGCACATCGTCACGGCCTGCGGCGCCGCCAGCACGGCGACCAAGCAGACGTTCCCCAAGTCGCTCAAGAACGCCTGGAACCGCCTGACGTTCGTCTACGAGGGAACCTCCTGCCGCATCTACCAGAACGGCGCGTTCGTCGGCACCTCCACGATCGCCGCCGCGACGGACAACGACGCGTATCTGTGCTTCGGCAACACGACGAGCGGCTACGGCGCCGGCACGGGCGACGCCGCCTGGGCGGGCTGGATCGACGAGGTGCGCCTCGCGGACGGCGTCCCGACCGCCGACTGGCTCGCCGCCGAACAGGCCGCGATGACGAACCTGCTCTCGTATGGCGCCGTCGCGTCCGTCGACCTGGGCGACCCGCGCATCGCCGCCCCCGTCGTCGAGCGCCTGGCGGACGGCACGTTCCGCGTCACCGCCGAAATCTCGCAGAACGAACCCGTGGCGGGGTCCGTGAAGTGCGTGGCCGGCGGCGTGGAATTCGCGATGACGACCGAGGACGCGGCGCTCCCCGCGACCTACTCGGCCGTCCTCTCCGGACTCCCCGCCGGCACCTATACCGCGACCGTGCAGGCGGAGGCGGCGGGCGGCAGCGTCGTTTCCCGCACGGGCGCCGCCGTCTTCCACGCCGGCGCGCTCGTCGTTTCCAACGTGGCCGATGCCGATGAAGCCGCCCTCGCGCCCGGCACATTCCGCATCTCGCGCGCGGACGCCGATCCGACGGACCTGCCCGCGCTCGCGTTCGACGTCGCGTTCTCCGGCCCCGGGCTTGACGCCGTCGTCGCGCCCGGCGTCACGACCCTCACGATCCCCGCCGGCGAGGCGTCCGTCGAAATCTCCGTCACGCCCGTCTACACGACCGCCGTCGACGAGGACACGACTCTCACGCTCGCCGTCTCGGGCGCGTTCATCGGAACGCCCTCGTCCGGTTCGATCACAATCGTCAATTCTCCCTACGACCCGGCCGTCCGCTATGTCGCGACGAGCGGCGACGATGCGAACCACGGCTGCACGCTGGAGCTGCCGAAGAAGACCATCGCCGCCGCCATCTCGTCCCTCGACGCCATCGTGCAGACGCTTCCCTGCACCGTCCACGTCGCGCCGGGGCTGTATCCGATCTCCTCCAAGATCGTTCTCACGAACGCGATTCACGTCGTCGGCGACGACCCCGATCCATCGCATACGTTTGTCTCGAACACCGTCGAGGCCAGCTATTACACCCAGGACCAGCGAATCTTCCAGCTCAACCACGCCGAGGCGCTCGTCGCGAATCTGACGATGCAGAAGGGGCAGGAATACGGAGACGGCGGCAACCTCTACATCGGTTCCGCCGGCGGTACGGTCTCCAACTGCGTCATCGAGGCCGGCTACACGCGCGACAACGGCAAGGCCGGCGGCGCCTGGCTTGAAGCGGGCGTCGTGACGCACACCATCTTCCGCAGAAACAACTCGAACTCCTCTTCCGTCAACTGGCAGGGGAACCGACCCGGGCTTCTCCAGCTCAATGGCCAGGCTCGTGCGGAGAACTGCCTCTTCACCGAGAACAACCAGTATCGCGCCGTCACGCTGATCAACCTCGGCGGCTCGTCCGTCATGCGTAACTGTACGATCGTCGACACAAGCCTCTCGGCAACGAACGACTACTGCAAGTCGTGGTCCGCGCTCAACATCGGCTCCGGCGCGACGGTCCAGAACGTCGTGATCGCGGGCGTGACAAACACCATGGACGGCGCGGCGTGCCCGCCGACGGGATCGGTCGCGCAGTTCCAGAACGGCGCCTTCGACGGCGACGTGTCGGCGCTGCCTGCCGGGACGGTCTCCGGCACGGCGGCGGCGTTCTTCCCGCACCATGCCGAAAACGTCCCCTACGAGGTCAAGTACCGCCCGAAGTCCGGCGGGCTCCTCGCCGACAAGGGCGCGAACTACGAACCGATGGCGCTCTACGACCTCTCGGGCGAACGGAAGCGCAAGATCGGCGCGCACGTCGACATCGGCTGCTTCGAGGCGAACGCCGCCGGCACGGTCATCATCGTAAAATAGCGGCCTCGCGCTAGCGCGTGGTGCCGCGGGCGGCGACGGCGGGGCGAGCGAGAATCGACGCGGGAGCGCCGCCGGCGATCGCCTCGTCGAGCAGGCGCACGCCCGCTGCGGCGCGCTCGGTCTCGTGGGTCGAAACCGAGGAGAGGGGAATCGCGGCCAGGGTGCAGAACGGCGAATCGTCCACGCCGAGGACCTTCACCTGCTCCGGCACGCGAACGCCCGCCTCGAGCAGTGCGTTGAGCACCAGCGCCGCGCCGCGGTCGGACTCGCAGAAGACGGCGTCGATCGCGCGGCGCTTCGCGGCGGCGGCGATGCGCGCGAGGGCGTCCGCGTTCGGCACGTAGGTGCGGCTGATCGCGACGACGCGGTCGTCCGCCACGGGCGCGCCGGCCTTCTCGAAGACCGCCCGGAAGCCGGCGAGGCGCCGCTCGCCGACCTTCGCGGAGAAGCCCGGCGAGGAGAGCGCGAGCGGACGGCGGCAGCCGCGCGAGAGCAGGTGCTTCGCGGCGACCTCGCCGACGGCCTCCTGCGAGACGCCGGCGTTCGGGACGCCCTCCGCGGCGGGGTCGCCGAACACGGTCGCGGCCGGCAGGCCGCGTTCCGCCAGCTCGGCCAGCGCGGGCGCGAGGTCGAAGTACGGCATGCCGCCGAAGAGCACGCCGTCCACGCGGGCGCGGGAGGCGGCGGCGAGGCAGTCGCGGCGGAACTCCGCCTCGTCGTGGAAGAACTGGAGCCCCATGCGCTTGCCGGCGCGGGCGAGCTCGCGCGTGGCGCCGTCGAGGAAACGCTCCAGGAGCGCGCTGCCCTCCGTGCCGTGGCGCGAGAGGAACACCGCGATGCAGTCCTGCCGCCCCGAGTGGAGCGAGCGCGCGGCGGCGTTCGGGACGAAGCCGCGCGCCTGGGCGATCTTCCGGATGCGGGAGGCCAGCTCCGGCCGCACGGTGCTGGTGCCCATGCGGCCGCTGAGGACCTTCGAGACGAGGGAGCGGGAGACGCCGGCTTCGCTGGCGATATCCAGGATTCTTACGGATGACATCGTGGTCGAGTGATCGAGTGGTCGAGTGGTCTACCAGACTTATGGCAGCAGGACGAGAGAGCCGAAGGCGCCGGGCGACCAGGGGTCGAGGCCGCGGCCCCAGGCCGCCGCGCCGTGGCCGGCGCCGTTGTCGGCGTCCGTGAGGCGCAACGAGAACCCGAGGCGCGTGCCGGGCTGCGGGCGCACGCCGCCCGCGTCGCCCCACGGGATGCGCAGCTCGTAGCAGGTGTCCTTGCCGGCGCGCTTCACGGCGACCTCGTAGACGGAAGAGTCCTTTGCGAGCTGGCCGCTCGAGAGGCCGGCGCTGTGCGCGGCCGGGCGGAACACGGTGTGGTGGCCGGAGCCGCCGCCCGGGCTCGCGGAGGACACGTACCACTCGATCGCCGCGCCCTCGGTGCCGGGGAGGCGGTTCACCGGGTGCAGGCCGATTTGGAGCGCGTCGCCGGAGAGCGTCTTCTCGCCGGTCTGCGCGACGTGCACGTCGTCGCGCACCCGGACGGCGAGGTAGAGCGCGTCGGCGTCCCACGCGAGTTGCGCGATGCCGGAGAGGTTCTCGGGCGTCCACTTGTAGCCGCCCTCGGCGACCATCTGGTTGGCGCACAGGAGCGGGACCGGGTCGGCGAAGTCCCAGTCGGAGAGGTCGCCGTCGATCGTGCGCGGCTTCGCGGCCTTGTGCGCCTCGGCGGCCCAGTCGGAGCCGTCGTAGGCCGTCACGCGGAGGTTGTCGTAGAGCGCGGTGCCCTTCGCGCCCCTCGCGACGGGCTGGACCTGGGCGTCGGCGTTGTCCGGCACGCTGCCGGCGACCTTGATCATGAGCTGCCAGGCGCCGAAGCTGTCCTTCGGGGCGCAGAAGACGTCCGGGATGTAGAGGTCGTAGTGGCCGCCGCTCTTCTGGAAGAACGACATGTTGGAGCCGGCGTACATGTCGTCGGTCCGCATCCACGCGGTGTAGAGGAGGTCGCGGCCGGGCGTCGGATTGTGGATCCGCTGGAAGCACTGCACGTAGTCGGGGGAATGGTCGAGCGAGAGAGCGTGGCCCTCCTCGCCGGGGCGCCCGCCGGGCAGGTCGACCACGCGGCCGCCGCCGATCCATCCGTTCTTCCCGTTCTCGAAGCCGCCATTGGCGAGGAGGTTGCCGAGCGTGGCGGGGTCGACGGTGTCCACCGCGACCGAACGCGCCGCCTTGTCGGCCTTCTCGGCCTTGGGCGCCTTCCAGGCGACCGCGACGACGGCCTCCGAGGGGCCGTCGGGAAGCGCCTCCGGCGGGATGTCCAGGACGTAGTGCGCGTTTTCGCCGGCAGCGAGCCTGAACAACTTGCGGACGGCGGACTTTCCGGCGACGGAGATGTCGAGGCCGCCCGCGACGGGGACGCGGAGCGGGTTGCGGACGGAGACGCGCAGCTGCGGGTCGGCGCCCTTGACGAAGCCGACGCTCGGCTTGGACGTGAGCGGCCCCTGGCCGTCGACCGAGAGCGCGCAGCGCACGGCGAGGCGGCTCAGCGGCAGCCCCTCGTAGAACGCCGGCATCGCGCCGGCGGCGACCGGGATCGCGTTGCCGTCGCCGACGGACACCTCCGTCGCGTTTCCCTGGTGGTCGGTGCGCACGACCGTGGTGCCGGGCGTGGCGGGGATCTTGACGTCGACGGGCGGCGCGGCGGGGTTGCCGTTCACGGAGCCGACCACCGCGAGCGCGGTGCCGTCCTTGCGCTCGAAGACGAGGACGCGCGCGCCGGGTTCGGCGTAGTAGCCGCCGACGGGGCGGGCGTCGCCGAGCTTGGCGGAGAGGACGGCGAGCGTCGCGGCGACGGGCCGCGGCGTGTGGTCGTCGAGGAGGTATTTCCAGTTGCCGGCGGGGTTCGCCTCGCCGCCGAAGTAGATGATGCCGTCCACGCCCGCGACGAGTTGCTCGGGCCAGGAGCGCATCACTTGCATCGACTGGATGGCGCTGCGCTCGAGCGCCTCGCGGCCCTCCATGCCCCAGACGGAGATGCCGCAGGCGTTCTCGTCGTCCCAGACGGAGGAAACGCCGCCCGCGGCGGCGTCCGCGAGCGCCTCGGCCGCGCTCCCGTAGCTGCCGTAGTGGATCGGGAGGATGTCGATGGATTTTCCGACGCCGGCGCCGAGCAGGTCGAGGCGGAAGTTGCGCGGCCAGAGGCCGCCCGCGAGGATGGACTTGGCCTTGGGGTTCACCTTGCGCAGCTCCTCCGCGCCGATTTCGCAGAAGCGCTTGTAGTCGGACACGGGGTCGGAGCTCTTGCTGCCGGGGACGATCTCGTTGAGCCACTCGATGCCGTAGACGCGCTTGCCGAACTTCTGCGCGATCGCGCGAATGCTCTCGCGCCAGCCGTCCTCGTCGAAGGGATACGGCTCGAAGCCGGGCGAGTGGACGTGCTCGGGCAGCACCCACTCGGGCGCGCCGGTGAGCATGAGCCAGGGCTTGATGCCGTGCTTGAGCTGGCGGTCCATCGAGGCGGAGAGGCCGTCGAAGCGGTACTCGCCGCGCTTCGGGACGAGCCCGCCCCACCCGGTGAACATGCGGTTCACGGAGAAGCCGAGCTTCGCGGCCGCCTCGCACTCCATCTCCGTGTGCAGGTCGGTCGCGCCGAACGGCGCGCGCTTGCCGCCGAGCGCCTTGTCGACGTCGGGGATCACGCCGAAGAACGCGTCCACCTTCGCGTCGCCGCCGCGCCCCTCCGCGAGGAAGCAGCCGAGGCGCCTGCCGACGACGCCCGAGAGGTCGACCTTGGCGGTCTTGCCGGGCGTGGGGATGGTGGCGGTCGCGGTTCCGACCTCCTCGAGCCGCCCGTCCGTGTCGAGCGCGCAGACCTTGATCGCGACCGGAGCGCCGGCCTTCGCGTCGGCCGCCGCGACGAGGTCGAGCACGGGCTTCTCGCGGCCCGCGACGAAGAGGCCGCCCGCGGTCGGGGCGACGAGGTCGATGCCCACCAGCGGGCGCACGAGCCGCGGCGCGCTGCAGGTCGTCGTCCACGGGAAGTCCCGGTCGTCGCCGCCGCGGAAGCGGACGTGGAAGAAGAGCGAGTTGTAGCGGAAGAGCTTCTGGACCGTCTGCCGGAAGCGCACCGTGCCCTGGCCGGGCTTGATTTCCTGGAAGCCCCAGCCGAGGCCGGGGTAGTTCACGTGGTGGCGGTCCTTCTCGTGGACGCCGTCCGGATTGTCGATCCACGGGCCGCAGCCGAAGGCGACGACGTGGCACTTGTCGTTCCAGTACTCGGACGGATCGAGGTAGTAGTCTACGACGATCTCGAAGGACTCGCCCTCGTGCACCTCCGCCATGGGCTCGTCCGTCCCGGGCTTGAAGCAGCCGCGCGGCTGCAGCCAGCTCTTCTTGTAGGTGATGCCCTCCGGCGGCTTGCGGCGCGCGGCGGCGGCCTCCTCCTCCTTCCTCTTCTTCTCGACTTGCTCGGCCGTCATCTCCCAGTTGATCCGGCCGCAGAAGAGCACGTGCGTCTGCTTGTTCCAGTCGCCGTTCGGCGCGGTGAAGACGAGCGGGCCGAAGGAGCCGAGGTCGTCCTTGAAGTCCGCCGCGAACGTGTAGGTCGCGGTCCCGCCCTTCTGGATCGTCTGGGGCGGGCGCCACTGGCCCGTGTCCCGCCAGCCGCCGTCGGGCTTGAAGGTGTGCACAGCGACCGAGACGTTCTCGTCCGGCCCGAGATCCTTCTTGAGCGTGACCTTGATCTGGAAGCCGGAGCCGGGCTTGACCTTGTCGGGCGTCTCGACCCGGAGCCAGTCGTCTTCGTGGACGCCGGCGGCGGCCGGCCGTGCGAACAGCGCCGCGGCGCAGAGCGCGGCGGCGAGGAAGGAACGGTTGAGCGGATGTTTCATGGACTGTTTTCCGTTTGTGTCAAATCAATCGTGTGACTTTTTGGGAAACGAAAGTCTCACGACGCCGTCCGATTCTATCCCAATCCCCCCGTCCGGCGCAAGCGAAAACGACGGAAGGCGCGAAGTCGCGAACGCTTGACACGCGCGCGCGAATTTTGATAGGTTTCCGCTTGAAGGGACGCCCCGGGGTCGGGGGTCCTTTTTTCGCAACTCCGGCAATCATCCGATTGATACAAGGAGATTCGCATGAAACGCATCCTTCCTCTCCTGCTCCTCGCCGTCCTCCTCGCGCTTCCCGCCCGCGCGGCGGAGGCCGACTCCACCGGCCTCGTTCCCACGCTCTGGTGGGACTTCGAGACGCAGCCGTCCTCTTCGGGACTCCCGGGCGCGAACAAGGGTTCCGCGAGCGGCTTCACGTTCACCGGCGAGGGGACTGCCACCTACGTCGCGGGCGCCACGAACGGCTGGGCGCTCGATGCGTCGAAGTTCACGCCGTATTCGTCGAAGAACAACTTGTTCTCGACGGCTGGCGGCGCCTTCACGCTCTCCCTCGTCATGAATCTCGGCTCGGCCCAGGGCGGCATCGCGCTGAACCTCCGCAACGAAACCGGGGCGAAGGACCTGATCGTCCGCCGCGGCTCGGCCGCGGGGGCGCTCGTCGTCGGCCTCGGCCCGCAGGCGTCCGCTTCGACGGTCCTTCTCGAAACGACGTTCGCGGACGGCGGATTCGGCCTGGCACCTCGTCACCGTCGTCTTCAAGGACACCGGGACGGACCTCTACGTGGACGGCACCCTGGCGGATTCCACGGCGAGCGCCACGCTGTGGAGCGCCTCGGGCGGTGCCAGCCGCCTCCAGTTCGGATCGCACCTGGGCGGCCTCCAGGCCAACGAGGCTAGAAACGGCGGCTGCATCGACGACCTGCGCATCCACGACGCGGCGCTCACGACCGTCCAAATCCGTGCCGTCGCCGCCGAATACGGACTCGTCCACGACGACGGTTTCATCGGAATCGCCGCGTCCGGGGAACCGACGGTCGGCGCGGATTCCTTCCGGACGCCGTTCGATCTGCTTCTGGACCAAGGCGACGCGGCGGAAGTCGCGATCGTCCACGGCGCGGACGCCGCGCTGTCGGCGCCGGCGACGAACGTCGTCGGTTCGGCGCTGCCGGCCGGTTCCTACACGGCGTCGCTCTCCGGCCTCGCGTCCGGCACGACCTACTGGTGGAAACTCGTCGCGAGCAACGGCGTCCGCCGGGCCGAAACGGACGTGGCGTCGTTCCGCACGCTCGACACGGTCGCCGCGGCGGACTTTTCCCGGCGCGTTCCGGTCGCCGTCTCCGGCTATGCCGGATCCTCCACGCTCACGAACTTCCCGGTCCTCGTGAAGCTCGCGGCGGACGCTCCCTCCGGCTTCGACTACGCCGACTGCGCGGCAGACGGTTCGGACCTCCGCTTCGCGGCCCCGGACGGCCTCCTCCTCCACCACGAGATCGACACGTGGAACACGAACGGCGAGTCGTTCGTCTGGGTGAAGGTTCCGGCGCTCTCCGGCACGGCCACGGCCTTCACGATGTATTACGGCGCGGCGGACCCGACGGCGCTTCCGACGGTCGATCCGCGCTCCGTCTGGACGGCGACCGGCCACCGCGCCGTGTGGCACTTCGCCGCGGACGCGACGGAATCCGCGCAGGGCCTGGTCCCGTCCTCGACCACCGGCACGCCGTCCTATGAATACGCCGGTGCCGTCGGTCCATGCTGGCAGAGCGCGGGCGCGGCCTGGCTGCAGTATGCCAACGACGCCTCCTGGAGGACGCTCGGCGCGGGCTCGACGCTCACGATTTCCGTCTGGGCCAAATTCGACGACAGCAAGTACGAATACCAGCGAATCCTTTCCACGATGTCCAACTGGCAGAACACCGCCGGCTACGAGCTGACCGTCCAGAACCAGAAGAACCAGATCACCGTCGGGTCGAGCGGGCGGAGCCAGTACCAGAAGGTCGTTTCGCCCGGACCGATGGACGAACTGGTCTACCTCACGGCCGTCTACAACGCCGACCGCTACGCGGACCTCTACGTGAACGGCGTCCTGCAGGAGCACCAGCAACTCAACGCGGTCGTGCAGCCGACGGAGGCGATGACGGTCGCCTGCGTGGCCGGCGGCGGCAACGTCTGGAACGGCCGGCTGGACGAGCTCCGCCTCCACGCGGCCGCCGAATCGGCCGACTGGGTCAAGGCCTGCTACGACACGATGGCGGCGCCGGCGTCGTTCGTCACGCTTTCGCCGGCCGAATCGACCGACCCGGACCTGCCGCGGTTCGGCGCAGTTTCCGCGTCCGACGCGAACGGCGTCGCGACCTTCACCGTTCCGCTCACCGAGCCCGGCTACGGCGGCGAAGTCCCGACCGCCGTTTCGGTCTTCTACGGGACCGACGGCGAAACCTGGACGGAGCTTCCCCTCGGTTCGACGAACGAGGCCGCGACGCTCACCGGAACGGCGTCCGGTTTCGAGGCCGGCGTCCGCTACGTGTGGTACGCCGAGGCGACCGCTACGAGCGGCGGCACGCCCAAGACGACGACTTCCCCGCAGCGGTCCTTCGTCGCGAGGTCCTTCGACCCGACTGGCTACTACAAGTCCTTCACGGCGACCGTCGCCTGGGACGGCGCGCCCGCGGAGAACGTCCCGTTCCTGCTGCGCATCTCCGAGACAGGGATCCACGGCTTCGACTACGACGACGTCACGGCGTCCGGCCTCGAGATCCTCGACGAAGGCGGCCAACTGCTGCCCTACGAGATCGACACGTGGAACACGAACGGCGAATCGCTCGTCTGGACGCGCCTGCCCGTCTACGAAAACGGCGCGACGGTCACGGTCCGCTACGGCGCCCCGTTCGCCAACGCGCCGCTCCCCGCGACGAATGTCTGGGCTGGCTATGCCGGCGTCTGGCACATGAACGAAACATACGACGCCGAGACCGCCGCGACGGGACTCGCGCGCGACTCGACCGGGAATGGCCTCGACGCCACGCCGTCCAAAGGCGGTTCCGGCAATCTCGCGGAGATGGTTTCCGATGCCGGCGTTATAGGAAACGCTCGCGTTAACGCCACAAGCGATGTCGCTGGCGGAAACTACCTCTCCGTTCCAAACTACGACTCGCTTGCGCTTGGCGACACGTTCGCCGTCTCCGGATGGTTCAAGGCCACGACCGTCAACGGCTATCCGCGACTCCTGTCGCGCAAGACGGCGTACAACACCGACAACGGCTGGGAACTCGAGAACGGCAACGGCAACGCCAAGGCCTTCTCCGCCCGCGGCGCCAGCGGTGACGCAATCTCGCTGAATACCCCGAGCTACGACAACGCCTGGGTTCACATCGCCCTTGTGTACAACGGGACGACGCTCTCCGCCTACGCCAACGGCGCTCCGTGCGGAAGCGGCATGATCGCCGCCGCGACGGACAACGGCATGCCCCTCTCGTTCGGCAACAACTCCAACGGCAGCGAGCGCTCGCTCGCGGGCCTTTACGACGAAATCCGACTCTTGGACGCCACGCCGTCCGCCGAACGGATCGCGGCCGAATACCACGCGATGGCGGACGGCACCGTCTCCTTCTCCTCCGTTTCGTCGTCCGACGCGTCCGCCCCCGTCCTCGGGGTTCCCTCCGTCGCGAGCGACGCGAACGGCTCGTTCACCGTCTCGGTCTCCGTTTCCGAAAACGCCCCCGCGTCGATCGTCTGCGCGGTCGGCAGCGCGACCTACGCGATGACGACCGAGGACGCGTCGCTCCCGACGACGTATTCCGCCACGGTTTCCGGCCTCGCGCCCGGCACCCATGTCGCGTCCGTCCATGCGACGGCGACGAGCGGGACGGGCGTTTCCTCGACCTGCCCGGACGCCTTCCACGCCGGCGCGCTGGCGATCGCCAAGATTTCCGACGCAGATGAGAGCATGCTGACGCCCGGCGTCTTCCGCGTCTCGCGCCTGGACGCCGACGCCACGGGACTTCCGGCGCTGACGTTCGATGTTGCGTTTTCCGGCGCCGGCCTCGTCGCGATCGCCGATCCGGGGATTTCGACCGCCACGATCCCAGCCGGCGCGGCGTACGTCGACATCGCCGTCACGCCCGTCCCGAACGATGCCGTGAACGAAGACCTCGAACTCGTCCTGACCGTCTCGGGCGCGCACGTCGGCCAATCCTCGACCGCCTCGCTGACCGTCGTGGACGCGAGTTTCGACCTGGCGGTCCGCTACGTCGCCACGTCCGGCAACGACGCCAACTCCGGCGGCACGCCCGAGATACCCAAGAAGACGATCGCCGCGGCCGTCGCCGCCCTCGCCCCCATCGCGCCGACGCGGACCTGCACCGTCCACGTCGCGCCGGGGCTGTACCCGATCACGTCACCGATCGTCGTCACGAACGCGGTCCGCATCCTCGGCGACGACCCCGACCCGTCGCGCGTCGTCGTGTCCAACCGGAATCAGGCCGGCTGGGCGCAAACGCAACGCGTCTTCACCATCAACCATGCGGACGCCCTCGTCGCGAACCTCACGATGCAGAAGGGGTCCGTCGGCGGAGACTGGACCGAGGGGGCGAACTTCAGCATCGAATCGGCGGGCGGCACCGTGTCAAATTGCGTGGTCGAGGCGGGCGCGCAGCGGACGAACCATGCCAACGGCGGCGGCGCCTCCCTGGGCGCCGGTCTCGTGACGCACACGGTGTTCCGGAAGAACACGGCGCCGAACTCCTCGCCCTACGGCCCCGGCGGCGGGAACCGGGCCGCCGTCCTCCACCTCTACGGGAGTTCCCGGGCGGAAAACTGCCTGCTCGTCGACAACCCGCAGTCCACGGCCGTGGTCCTGGTCCGGCTGGCGGACACCGCCCTCATGCGCAACTGCACCGTCGTCGATTCCGCCCTGTCCAAAACCTCCGACGTCTGCCGGGCCTTCTCGGCGATCCGGATCGATGGGTCCGCCTCGGTCGTCAATACGGTCATCGCCGGCGTGACGAACAAGATCGACGGCGCGGCGTGCCCGCCGACGGGAACCGTCGCGAACTTCCTGAACGGCGCGTTCGACGGCGACGCGACGGGCCTGCCCGCCGGCACGATCATCGGCACGGCGGCCTCGTTCTTCCGCAACTACGCCGCGTCGGACTACAGTCTGAAGTACCAGCCCAAGTCCGGCGGCCCGCTCTACGACAAGGGCGCGGACTACTCGCCGCTGCCCCTCTGCGACCTCTCGGGCGCCCGGCCCCGCAAGATCGGCGCGCACATCGATATCGGCTGCTACGAAGCGAACGCCGCCTCCACGGTCTTCATCGTGAAGTGACCATGCAACGAATTCTCCCCCTTCTCGCCCTCGCCGCATCCGCTGCGCCTGCCGCGGAAGTCGCGCCGATCTTCCCGGCGCCGGGCACGGAGGCGCTCAGCGACGACGGCGCGATGGTGCGCGTCGAGGACGGCGCGGCCGTCGTCGACATCGCCGCCGGCGGAACGTCCTGCGGCGTGAAGTTCGTCCGGGAGGAGCCGTTCGCGCTCGACGGCTGGCGCGAGGTGCGCGCGGACGTATCCAACCGGACCGACCGCGCGCTCGACTTCACGATGCACACCCTCTCGAAGGGCACGTACCGCTGGTACGCGTCGGGCTCGTTCCGCCTTGAGGCCGGCGAAAGCCGGACCGTCTCGGCGCCGTGCCGCCCCTCCGCCCGCCCGATGGCCCCGGGCGGCGACGGCCTTCCCGGCCTGATGGGCTACGATCGCGCGTACCGTCCCGACAGCGTCGACGCGAGCGCCCTCGCGGTCGAGGCCGTCGTCCTCTACTGCCGGTGCGGCGCGGACGGGGCGCGCTTCGACGTCCGGAACGTCCGCGCGGAGGGCGCGCTTCCGTCGACGAAGGTACTCTCGGTCGACGACGCCTTCCTCCCGTTCGTGGACGAGTTCGGACAGTTCGCGCACGACGAGTGGCCGGGCAAGGTCCACTCGGTCGAGGAGCTGAAGGCGGCCGAGGCCGCGGAGGAGGCGGAGCTCGCGGCGCATCCGGAGTCGCCGATCCCCGGGGCAGACCGCTTCGGCGGCTGGGGCGACGGCCCGCAGCTCGAGGCGACGGGGCGCTTCCGCACCGAGAAGCGCGGCGGGCGCTGGTGGCTCGTCGACCCCGACGGGCACCTCTTCTTCTCGCTCGGCTGCAACTACGTGCGGCTCCAGGGCAAGTCGCCCGTGACGGACCGCGAGACCTTCTTCTCGTGGCTGCCGGAGCGCGACGACCCGCTCTTCGGCGACTGCTGGAGCGAGGGCGAGAACACGTGGAACATCCAGTGCTTCTACCGCGGCCGCGGCGTCGTGACGCAGTTCGACTTCGCGAAGGCGAACCAGAAGCGCCTGCACGGCGACGGGTGGGAGGCGGCGTTCGCGGAGAAGCAGCACCGCCGCATGCGCTCGTGGGGCTTCACGTCGATGGGCAACTGGTCCGACGCGGGAATCATGGCGCTCGGCCGCACGCCGTACGTCGACAACTTCAACCTCGACGGCGTCCGCAAGATCGAGGGCGACAGCAAGGGCGCCTGGCGGAAGTTCCCGGACGTCTTCGCGGACGACTTCGCGGAGAAGGTCGTCGAGCGCGCGCACGCGACGCGCCTCGAGAAGTCCCGAACCGACCCGTGGTGCATCGGCTGGTTCGTCGAGAACGAGCTGCACTGGGGCCGCGGCTACAAGGCCGGCGGCGACATCGCCGCGGCCGCCGCCGCCTCGCCGGAGGACCAGCCCGCGCGGATCGAGTGGCTGCGCCGCCTCCGCGCCGCGCACGGTCCGGAGGCGACCTTCGCGGACGCGACCGAGGAGGACGTCCGCACGTTCGAGGCCGAGGTCGCCGAGCGGTACTTCTCGACCGTCAAGCGCGCGATCGAGACGGTCGCCCCCGGCCGGCTCTACCTCGGCTGCCGCTTCTGCGACGCCTACCCGGACGCCCTCCGCGCGGCGGCGCGGTGGTGCGACGTCGTGAGCTACAACTGCTACAAGGACCTGCCCGAGGCGCCGATGCCCGCGGACGCCGTCGACAAGCCCGCGATCATCGGGGAATTCCACTTCGGCTCGCTCGACCGCGGCGGGATGCACGCAGGGATCGTCCCCTGCCCGGACATGGCGTCGCGCATGGAGCACTACAAGCGGTACGTGCGGCGGGCCGTCGCGGACGAGCGCATCGTCGGCGTCCACTGGTTCTTCTGGTACGATATGCCGCTCACCGGCTGGATGGACGGCGAGGACTACGCCAACGGCGTGATGGCCGTCACCGGCCGGCCGCACCCCGAAATGGTCGAGGCGACCCGCGAGCTCGCCCGGGAGCTCTACAGCGAATAGCGCGGACGCCGCTTCCGGGCCGGCGCATGGACAAGGACGACAAGACGACGGGATGACGAGACGACGGGATGTCGAGACGACGGGATGTCGTCCCCCTCGTCCCGAAGGGTCCAGGGGGCGATCTTGTCGTCCCGTCGTCTGGTCGTCTCGTCGTCCTGCTCGGCAAGCTGCATTGCCAACGCGCGCTTGACACGCGCGCGCGAAATTTGGTAGTTTTATCCCCGAAGGGGTGCCCCGGAAGGGACGAACCTCTTTTCAAGGCCCGACAATCACACGATTGACACAAGGAGATTCCCATGAAACTGCGGTCCCTCCTCGCCGCAACGGCACTCTTGTCTCTTCTCGCGCCCGCCGCGCGGGCGGAGGAAGTCACGCTTCCCGCCGGCTACGTGCCCGTCAACCTCGTCACGAACGTCGGCGGCTCCGCCTCCAGCGACACGAAATGCCTGAACAGCGACAGCGGGTATGGCGTCGCGAAAGCGTTCGACAAGAAATATTACTCCGACAACACGCGCTGGATCGGACATGGTTCGACGTTTCCGCAACGCGCCGTCTGGACCTTCCCGGAGGCGACTGTCGTGGACGCGGTTCGCATCTACAACGCGAATTACCGCGGTGCCAACCAGTCCCCGTCCGATTTCACGATCGCCGGGTCGAACGACGGGACGACTTGGACGACGCTCGATTCGGAATCCGGCGTGACCGGATGGAGCGCCAACCAGTTCCGGACCTTCGGGTTCGAGAACGAAACGCCCTACTTGAACTACCGTCTGGAAGTGACCGCAGTCCAGGACATGACGGGGTCCGACGGCAAGCGCATGACGATCACGGAAATCGAACTCTATCGCGTCCACCAGGCGTCTTTCGAAGTCGCTCCATCCGGTTCGCCGACGGTCGGACTCGACACGTTTTCCACGGACTGGAACCTGACCGTGGAAGAAGGCGCGACGGCCGCCGCCGGAATCGTCTGGAGCACCGACGGAACGTTTGCGACCGCGGCGACGAATTCGCTCGGAACCAGTCTCGCGGCCGGCACGCACACGGCGTCCCTTTCCGGGCTTGAGCCGGACGCGACGTACTGGTGGAAGATCTACGCCGTCCGGGGAAACGAAACCAAAGAGACGATCGCGTATTCTTTCAAGACGATTGGCGCGCCGGTGTTTGGCAATGCGACCACGACCGTGAACGGCGAGTCCGCCACGTTCACCGTTTCCATCGCGGAGGCGGCGCTGACCAACACGCTTTCCACTTCCGTTTCCGTGTTCTACGGGGCGGACGGCGAAACCTGGACCGAACTTCCGCTCGGCGCGTCCGCGACGGCGGCCACGCTGACCGGATCCGCCGGAAACCTCGGCTACGGCGTGACGTATCGGTGGTTTGCGCGGGCGTCGGCGACCATGGCGAACTCCCGCGTCCTTTCCGTGGACACGGCCACAAACTCCTTCACGACGCTTTGGGGCGGCGACATGTATGTCGACGCCGCGGCCGCGAACGCGACTGCACCCTACTCGACTCCCGAGACGGCCGCGAAGACCATCGCCGCCGCGCTCTCGCTCGCCATGGACGGCGCGAGGATTTTTGTCGCGCCAGGCCGATACAACATTTCCACGCCGCTCTCCTTGACGAAGGCCGTCGAACTGGTCGGCGACGACGACGATCCGTCCCTCGTCGTCGTGGCGAACACCGCCGGCGTCTCATGGGGAAACACGAACCATAGGTGCATTCTGGTGAACCATGCGAACGCCCGGGTTTCCGGTATGACGTTCGAGAACGGAAAGGACTACGGCAACGGTGGAAACGTCCGGATCGACACGAACGGCGGCATGGTCACCAATTGCATCCTCTCCGGCGGATTCACGCGGGAAGGCAACGATTCCGCCGGCGCGAACGTGGCGATCACGGGCCCCGGACTCGTGACGCATTGCCGGATTTTCGGCGGCAGCCAGAACAACTGCAGCGGCTGTGATCGCGCGTCCTCGGTCTATCTCGAGCACGCGGATGCCCGAATCGAGAACTGCCTCGTCAGCGGATTCCAGGGGGCGACGGTTTCCACCCAGCCCACCGTGGGCTGCGCCGGAATCCTCGTCAACAAGGGGGCCGCCGTCAACTGCACCGTCGCGGACTGCACGTCCCCCTACACGACGGACATCGGCTTCGCAGGCATCCAGCTGTGGGCGAACGGCATCGCAATAAACTGCGTATCCGTTGACAATGTCGACAGCAACGGCACAGTCCGGGCGTTCGCGCCTTCGCAGGTCTCCCGCACGTCGCACTGCGCGTTCGACGCGATCGCCGGCGAGGCGGTCGTTCCGGAGGGCATGGTGGGCGGCGTCGTCGGCACGCCAGAGTCGTTCTTCCGGAACTACGCCTCGTCCGACATCCGCCTGAAATACCAGCCGAAGACCGGCGGCCCGCTCTACGACGCGGGCGCGGACTACGAACCGATGGCGCTCTACGATCTCTCGGGCGAGCAGAAGCGCAAGGTCGGAGCGCACGTCGACATCGGCTGCTACGAAGGCAACGCCTCGGGATTCGTCCTTCTCGTGAAATAAACCCGATCGACCATGAAACGTTTCCTTCTCCTCGCCGCCGCTTGCCTCACGCCGGCGGCCGCGACCGCCGAACTTCCCGCCTGGCGCGACGCCCAGGGCGCCGCCCGCGGGACCTACACGGTTGCCGTCCTCGGCGACACGCACTTCGACGCGGCGCCCGAGTCGGTCTACCACTCGCACTACGACGAGTCCAACCGCTACGCGAAGGTCCAGCACGAGGAGTTCCGCCGCAACGGCGAGATGTGGGCCCCCGGCGGGCGCTGCCGCTCCCTCGTGGCCGCCGGCGCGAAGCTCGCCGCCGAAGACCCCGCCACGCGCTTCGTCCTGCAGCTCGGCGACCTCGTGCAGGGCGACTGCTACGACGACGGCGACCATCGCCGGATGCTCGACGACGGCCTCGCCGCCGTCCGCGGCCCCTTCCCCGCGGGGATGCCGTTCCTCGCGGTCCTCGGCAACCACGACTACCGCGGTCACGCCGGCGCGCGCGGCGTCTGCCTCAATTGGTTCAACGAACTCCTCTCGCGCGAGATCGGCGCACCGGCCGCCTTTCCGCTCCTCTCCTTCCGCGTGGACGACGACCGCTGGATCCTCTGCGACTTCGAGACGGTGGACCTCCTCGCCCTTGCGCGCGAGGTCGAGTCCGACCCGGACGCGCGCTACGTGTTCCTCGTCACGCACGGCCCCCTCACCGCGCCGGACGCCGCGAGCTGGCGCTGGAGCCTGAGCGGCTGGCCGAACAAGGGCGGCTGCGGGCACGGCGTCCAGGAGCTCTTCGAGGCGGTCTCCCGCCGCCGCGCCGTCGTGCTCTCCGGCCACATGCACTGGACGGCGTTCTGCCGCAACGAGAACCCGCTCGGCGGCTACGTCGAGCTCACCGTCAACTCCGTCTGGAAGTCCGACGAGATCGCCACCGCCGATCCGGTCAACGACACCCCCGCGCAGTACGGCCTCCGCCGCCGCGACAAGGTGAATTCGTGGGACCTCAAGGACTACGACGCCGCGATCGCCCGCTACAAGGCGGGCCTCGTGGAGTACTTCCTCGGTCTCGGCGCGGGCCACTACCGGCTCGAAATCTCCGACGACAAGGTTCTCGCGCGCTTCTATCCCGGCGCCGCGACCGAGCCCGCCCGCACGTTCGACCTCACGCCCGGCAAGCACGTCCCCGCCGGCGGGGACGAGGCGGAATGAGCCGCGTCACGGCACGTAGAGCCGCAGGAAGTCGTCGCGCATGCGCTTGATCCGGTCGCGGTGCGCGGGGTCGGAGAGGTCGAAGCAGTTGTCGCCGTGCGCGGCGTCCTTGCAGACTTCCATCGAGATCGGTCCGTCGAAGCCGCGGCGGTCCATCGCGCGGCGCAGCG
The DNA here is from genome assembly GCA_017413145.1 of Kiritimatiellia bacterium. Taxonomy (GTDB): domain Bacteria; phylum Verrucomicrobiota; class Kiritimatiellia; order RFP12; family UBA3636; genus UBA3636. Next base: position 37,789 of record JAFPUX010000366.1, read on the forward strand.
CGCGGAAGTCGACCGTGCCCTCGCCGGGGGCGAGGTGCTCGTCGGACGCGCCGTGGTTGTCCGTGATGTGCAGCTCCCAGATGCGGACCGGGATGCGGTCGAGGTACTCTTCGAAGGACATGCCGTCGGTCCGGTCGACGTTGACGTGGACGAACGCGTGGCCGACGTCGAGAATCGAGCCGAGGTGCGGCGCCGGGCCGCGGACCGAGTCCTTGAGCCCCTGCATTTCCTCGTGGAAGCAGTAGCGGTGGAAGCAGTTCTCGATGCCGTAGCCGATCCCGAGCGGTTCGAAGAAGTCGGACTCGAACTGCGCGAGGCGGCGCGTTTCGTCTTCGAGGTAGCGGCGGTTGGGTCCCTCCGCGGTCGGACCGGCGACGCGGTCCGAGCAGCAGGACACGACGCCGCCCGCGTGCTCGTGCCACCAGCGGACGTCCTCGAACATGGCGCGCACCTTCGCGTCGTCGAAGCGCTGGTCCGGACCGACCCACCACTGCACGCAGCCGTGGTAGGTGATCGAGAATCCGAGTTCTCGGATCGCGGCGGCCGCCTCCTCGCGCTCGCTTCCTTGTACGCCCATCACGTCCTGGAGGAACGCCACGGAGCGGTAGCCCGCCTCCGCCAGGAACGCAATCGCGTCGGGCAGGCGCTTGCCGCGCAGCAGCCACGTGCAGAAGCCCATCCTCGGGCCGTCGTCCGTTTCGTTTTCCATGGCGCCGGATTCTAGCAGAACGCCCCGCGCGGGACAATCGGTTCCGCGCCACGCGATGCGTTTGACGCGCCCCGGGCGGTCTGGTAGGATCATACGAACCGGAAGCGTGTGGCTCCCGCCGAAGAAACACGCCATGAAAAACGGATTCGCGATCCTCCTCCTCTTTTCGTTCTGCTTCGCCGCGTCCGCCGCGGAAACCGGGCTCCGCACGCTCGGCAAGCCCGTCCCCGCCCGTCTCGTGCGGCACGACGGCGCGCCCTTCGCCCTCGTCGACGCCGTCCCCGACCGCGGCGAAATCGTGCTGGTTCCCGGAGACTCGGCGAAATGACCCGTGCCGTCCTTCCGCGTCGCGCGCGCACAACGTTTCTCGGCGACGCGCTCTGCGATCCGCCCATGCTCGCCGGTCACGGCGACCATGACTTCCGTCCCGTCTTCGCGCCGCTGCGCGACCTGCTCTCGCAGTCGGATCTCGTCGTCGCGAACCTCGAGACGCCGCTCTCGCCGGACGGCCGCGACCTCACGCACGAGAAGTGGCGCTTCAACTCGCCGCGCTCGTACGCCGAAGCGCTCCGGTGGGCGGGCGTCGGCTTCGTCACGACGGCCAACAACCACTGCCTCGACCGCGGCACGGCCGGCATCGCCGCGACGGTCCGCGTCCTCGACGAAACCGGCCTCCCGCACGTCGGGACCTTCGCGGATCCCGCCGCGGCGGAGCGGCCCGCGATCGCGGACGCCGGCGGCTTCCGGATCGGCATCCTCTCGTACACCTACGGCACGAACGCCTTCTCGAACCGCGAATACCTCCGCCCGGAGGACGCGTGGATGGTGGACCTCCTCCAGGAGCAGGAGCTCTCCGAACCGCTCGCGCGGGCGTGGTTCGAGAACCCGGATTCGACGGACGGCCGCGCCTACGCGGCGATGGAGCGCGGCCGCTGGCCGGAGAACCTGTCGCTCCCGCCCTACGAGCGGATCGAGCCGTTCGAAGCGCGCCGCGCGCGGCTCGTGGCCGACGCCGCCCGCGTCCGCGCGGCCGGTCCGGACTTCGTCGCGCTCGGGATGCACGCGGGCGGGCAGTACAATCCGGAGGCGACCGCGCGGACGAAGGAGACGGCCGCTTTCGCGCTCGCGCATGGCGTCGACTTCGTCGCCGGCAACCACGAGCACGTCGTCCACGGCGGCGATTTCTCGCGCCTCCGCGAAGGGAAGCTCGCGACGTACTGCCTCGGCGACCTCGCGAGCGCCACCGGGCTCTGGGTCGGGATTCCCGACCGCGAAACGCCGCCCCTCGCGGTCTTCACGGTCGCCTGGCACGTCGACCTCGAACGCGCGCCGGACGGCGCCGCCCGCGTGGCGGGGTCCTCCTTCTCCGTCCTCGTGCGCCGCAAGGGCTCCGCCCCCGGACGCATCGCCGTCCACCCCGCCGCGCAGCTCTGGCGCTCCCTTCCCGCCGGCGCGGAGAAGGACGGGCTGGCGGCCGGCATCCGCGCCGCCGCCGCGGCCTTCGCCGGCCGCCCGGTCGATTCCGTCGACGACGAATACGAATTGAAAGAACTGCCATGAACGACGACATTCCCGCACCCCGCATCTCCGCCGGTTTCCCCGGCGGCAACGTCCGCGTCCTCGGCATCGAGGGCGGCACCGTCCGCCTCGCGCCCGACCTGCGCGACACGCTCCAATTCTGGTTCTTCTGGCGCTTCCGCGCGGCTTTCCCCGCCGAGGGGACGTGGCGCTTCGAGTTCCCCGACGGCAACTGCGTCGGAACGCGCGGCCCCGCCGTCCGCCGCGAGGGCGAAACGGAGTGGCGTTGGCTCTCGGGCGACGCGCTCCACGAGTCCGACCGCGTTTTCGAGTGGACGTCCGCCGGGCCGGAGACGGTCGAGTTCTGCCAGTGCGTGCCGTACCAGGGCGCCGACTTCGACGCGTTCGCCGCGACGTTCGCGGACGACCCGTGCGTGTCCGTCTCCGAGCTTTGCCGCTCGCGCGCCGGGCGGTCCGTCCCGCTGCTGCGCCTGCGCGAGGGCGACCCCGCGGAGGCCGTTCTCTTCTCGTGCCGCCACCACGCGCAGGAGTCGATGGCGTCGTTCGCGATGGAGGGTCTTCTCCGCGCGCTGGCGTCGGACGAGCCGTGGGCCGCGGCGTTCCGGCGCTCGTTCGAGGTTCTCGCGGTGCCGTTCGTCGACCGCGACGGCGTCGAGGACGGCACGCAGGGCAAGTTCCGGATCCCTCACGACCACAACCGCGACTACGGCGCGGCGGGCGGCCACCTCTATCCCGAGACCGCGGCGCTCGAGCGGCTCCTCGACGAGCGGCGCCCCGTCGCCGTGCTCGACCTGCACTGCCCGTGGATCCGCGGCGGGGAGACGAACGAGAACGCCTATCTCGTCGGAATCCCGGCGGAGCGCCTCTGGCCCGCGCAGGCCGCCTTCGGCGCGCTGCTCGAGAAGCACTGCCCGCCCGAGGCGCCCTACTTCGCCGCGGACACGCTCCTCTTCGGCACGCATTGGAACCTGCCGACCGACTTCTCGAACGGCTTCGGCACGGGCTTCTCGCGCTGGGCGGCGGGCAAACCATGGCCGCGCCTCGCGCAGGGCATGGAAATCCCCTTCGCGAACTTCCGCGAGAAGACCCAGACCCCGGACACGGTCCGCGCCTTCGGCCGCGGCATAGCCGCGGCGCTCGCCGAGTTCCTCTCCGCCCGGTGATCCCCCGTCCGTCGTTTTCGCTTGCGCCGGACGGGGGAATTGGGATAGAATCGTACGGCGTCGGGAGACTTTCGTTTCCCAAGAAGTCACACGATTGACTTGACACAAACGGAGAACAGCCCATGAAACATCCGCTCCACCGTTCCTTCCTCGCCGCCGCGCTCTGCGCCGCGGCGCTGCTCGCGCCGCCGGCCGCCGCCGCCGTCCACGAGGACGACTGGCTCAAGGTCGAGACGCCCGACAAGATGACGCCCGGCTCCGGCTTCCAGGTCAAGGTCACGCTCAAGAAGGACCTCGGGCCGGACGAAAACGTCTCCGTCGCGATGCACCGCTTCAAGCCCGACGGCGGCTGGCGGGACACGGGCGAGTGGCGCCCGCCGCAGTCGATGAAGAAGGGCGAGACGAAGACCTATTCCTTCTCGGCGAAGTACGCGGAGGACGTCGGCTCTTTCGGCCCGCTCGTCTTCACCGCGCCGAAGGGCGACTGGAACAAGGCCACGCACAAGCTCTTCTGCGGCAAGATCGTCTGGGCGATGTCGCCCGAGGAAGCCGCGCAGAAGAAGAAGGCGGCGGACGCCGCCGCCGAGCGCAAGAAGCCGCCGGAGGGCATCACCTACAAGAAGAGCTGGATCCAGCCGCGCGGCTGCTTCAAGCCCGGGACGGACGAGCCCATGGCGGAGGTGCACGAGGGCGAATCCTTCGAGATCGTCGCGGACTACTACCTCGATCCGTCCGAGTACTGGAACGACAAGTGCAACATCGTCGTCTTCGGCTGCGGCCCGTGGATCGACAACCCGGACGGCGTCCACGAGAAGAGCTCGCACCACGTCGGCTACCCCGGCCTCGGCTGGGGCTTCCGCGAGGTGAAGCCCGGCAAGGGCACGATCCGCGTCAAGCAGACGCCCAAGAAGCTCTTCCGCTACAACTCGCTCTTCTTCCACGTCCGCTTCCGCGGCGGCGACGACAAGGACTTCCCCTGGACGAAGACCTGCGGCGCGCCGCGGCTCGTGCGCCCCGTGATCGGCCTCGACCTGGTCGCCAGGACCGCGGGCGGCCTCTTCGTCGCGGGCCGCGAGAAGCCCGTGCTCGACCTGATTGCCGCGTCCGACGCGAAGGCCGGCGCCCCGGTCTCGATCAAGGTCGTCGCGCTCGACTCGAACGAGAAGCTCGAGGAGGTCGGGACCGCGTCCGCCAAGATGCCCGCCCCCGGCGAGACGGCGAAGGTGGACCTCTCGGGCGTCGTCGGCAAGCGCCTCGGCTGCTTCCTCGCCGAGGGCCGCTGCGGCGACAAGAAGGTGGACGCGTTCTTCGCCGTGATCCCCGACGTCGACAAGGCGCTCGGCGGCAAGCGCGCGCCCTTCGGCGCGACCGACCTGCACACGGAGCTGGAGTGCGAGACGGCCGCCAAGCTCGGCTTCTCCGTGAACCGCATGTTCACCGGCTGGGGCGGGCTCGTCCCGCAACGCGGCGAGTACCACTTCGACGGCCTCTCCGCCTCGATGGACCGCCAGCTCAAGCACGGCATCAAGCCCTGGCTCATGCTCATCGGCGCACCCGAGTGGGTGCTGCCGCCGCACGTGCACTCGCCCGGCTTCGAGCCGTACCCCTTCGACGAGGAGGGCTGGCGCGAGAGCATCCGCGCGATCGCGAAGAAATTCGGCCCGCGCGTCTACGGCATCGAGTGGCTCAACGAGATCGTCCCCGGCACCAAGAGCTCCGACCCCGTGTCCGACTACAAGCGCTTCTGCCGGATCGGCGCCGAGGAGCTCCGCAAGGTGAACCCGAAGGCCAAGTCCATGCTCGCGGGCGGCCTGTGGCCGCGCAACTTCCGCCTCGACATGCTCGGCTCCGGCGTCGGCAAGTGGATCGACGTCCTCCCGATCCACTACGGCGAGTACGAGAGCGCGGCCGAGGCGATCGCGGACGCCGCCGCGGGCGGCGTCGCCTCCGTCTGGAACGACGAGAGCGCCGCCGGCATCTCCGTCTGGGGCATGGACGGCCGCGAGGCGCTCGAGCGCAGCTCGCTGCAGTCGCGCTACGTGATGCGCGCGTGGCCCGCCCAGCTCGTCGCGGGCGTGGACGGCATCATCTACTTCGGCGGCGAGGCGAATCCCGCCGGCAACTGGAAGTACCTTCTCGACGACTACACGCCGCGGCCCGTCGCCGCTACGCTCGCCGTCCTCTCCGCCAAGCTCGGCAACGCCCGCCCCGTCGGCGGCTACTACGCCGAGCCCGGCGCGCGCGTCTTCGTCTTCGAGCGCAAGGACGGAACCGCCCTCGCGGTGGTCGAATCCGCGAGCGGCGATCCCGCCAAGCCGCCCGTCGACGTGAAGATCCCCGCCACGCCCGGCACCACGGTCGTGCGTACCGACAACCAGGGCAACGCGACGGAAATCTCCGTCGGCGGCGGCAACGCGATCTCCGTCTCCGCCGGCGCGATGCCGGCGTTCTACGAGGGGCTTCCGCTCGGCCCGCTCGCCGTGCGCTGCGCGCTGACGGTCGAAGGACAGGGCCCGCTCTCGCCCAAGCCGAGCGTCGGCTTCGTCAAGGGCGCCGACCCGCAGCTGCGCGCCTCGGTCCGCAACCCGCTTCGCACGCCCGTCGAAGGCGCGCTCAACGTCGCGATCGCCGGCAAGCCCGCCGTCCGCAAGCCGTTCAAGCTCGCCGCCGGCGAAAGCGCGCACTACGTCCTGGACATCCCGCCGGAGTCGCTCCCCGACGGCGCCGCCGAGGCCGTCGCCGCGGTCGCCTGGAAGGCGCCCAAGGCCGAGAAGGCCGACAAGGCCGCGCGGTCGATCGCGGTGGACAACGTCGACCCCGCCACGCTCGGCAACCTGATCGCCAACGGCGGCTTCGAGGACGGCAAGAACGGCTGGCACGGCAACGGCAAGGCCGTCGCGCTGCCCGGCGGGCGTCCCGGCGAGGAGGGCCACGCGCTCTCCCTCGACCATTCCGCCGGCTACGTCCAGTGCCTGCAGAAGGTCCCCCACCCGGCGCCCGGCCGCGAGCTGCTCTACACCGCGTGGATGCGGACCGAGAACATGTACGCCGGATCCAACGTCTCGCTCTACCGCAAGGAGGGCGGCACGCACGACCTCTACATCCCGCACGTCTTCTGCGCCCCGAAGGACACCGCCGGAGCCTGGCAGCTCATGGTCAAGGTCGTCGGCACCGCGCCGAACGAGATCGCCGGCCAGTTCCAGCCCGTCGCCCGCGGCGAGAACGGAACCGCGCTCTACGACAACGTCCGCGTGACGGTCTACGACGGCACCGACTGGGCCGCCGAGGCGCACAAGGCCGCGAAGCCGCGCACGATCGACGGCGACCTTTCCGACTGGGACTTCGCCGACCCGATCCCGCTGCTGTGCGTGAACCAGATGGTCGCCGAGGGCGGCTACAAGTGGTCGCCCGAGAACCTCTCCGGCATCGCGCAGATCGCGTGGGACAACGAGGCGCTCTACATCGCAGCCAAGGTGCGCGACGACGTCCACGTCGCGCAGACCGGCGAAAAGACGCTCTCCGGCGACGCGCTCCAGATCGGCCTGCACCCGGCCAACCGCCTCCCCGGCACCGAGGGCGCGGCGATCGAGTGGTACGTGTCCTCCGCGAGCCCGGGCAGCGGCTCCGGCAAGCACACCGTGTTCCGCCCGGCCGCGCACAGCGCCGGTCTCGCGAGCGGCCAGCTCGCCAAGGACTCCTCCGTCTACGAGGTCGCCGTGAAGCGCGTCGGCAAGGACACCTGCTACGAGCTGCGCATCCCGTGGGTCGACGCGGGCGGCGTGCGCCCGCAGCCCGGCACGCGCCTGGGCCTCTCGCTGCGCCTCACGGACGCCGACAACGGCGCCGGCCGCGGCTCGGCCGCCTGGGGCCGGGGCCTCGCGCCCTCGTGGACGCCGGGGTCCTTCGGCTCGCTCGTGCTCCTGCCGTAGCGGCCGTCCGGGGTGAATTGCAAGTGAAATGAGGCGGCGGGTCATGCGGCGGGCGGCTCGGCGGCTTTCTCGGCGGCCGAAAGACCGCCGAGCGAGGCGCGATGGATTTCGTTGATCCGCTCGGCCA